>NZ_LT629750.1:7605000-7841944 GCF_900105125.1 Bradyrhizobium canariense
TCGCCCTGTACGTTGACCTGCCAGGTGCGGCCAAACAAATTGAAGTTGTTGACGTAGATGCCCCCCAACGTCGCCTGCAACGCGGTGAACACATCGCTCATGTTGAGGCCGAGCGCCTGCGCCCTGGCGCGGTCGATGTCGAGATAGATCGACGGATTGGTCGCGGTGAAGGTAGAGAACACGCGCGTCAGCCGCGGGTCACGGTTGGCCGCGGCGATCAGACCGCTCATCACGCTGCCGAGCGCGGCCGGGTCCTGTCCCTCCAGCGCGTCGAGCTGATATTCAAAGCCGCCGCTGGTCGAAAGCCCGATGATCGGCGGCAGGTTGAATGGCAGGATGCTGGCTTGCTGGATCCGTGACCCCGCCGCGAACGTGCGCCGGATCGTCGCCTGCACTGAATCCTCCGCCGCCTTGCGGTTGGCGAAGGGCTTCATGCGCGCGACCATAAACGCGGAATTCGGTTCGTTGCCGCCGTCGAGCAGCGAAAAGCCGATGATCGAGAGCACGTGATCGATCGCGGGCATCTGCTTCAACAGCGCTTCAACCTGCTTGGTCACCTCGCTGGTGCGTCCGACCGATGCGCCGTCAGGCAATTGCACGGCAATGAAGAAAGCGCCCTGATCCTCTTCGGGCAGGAATCCGGTCGGCGTCAGGCGCGCCACGCCGAAGATGCCGCCGGCGAACACGAGCACCAGGACGAGCGACAGCACCCCCACTCGCAGCAGCCGGCGTACGCCGCTGGCATAGCGGTCGCGAACCCAGTCGATGCCGCCGAGCACGCGCCCCATGATGCCGTGCCGCGGTCCGGTATGACGCAGAAACACCGCGCAGAGCGCCGGCGACAGGGTCAGCGCGTTCAGCGCCGAGATCACCATTGCCGAGCTGATCGTCACGGCGAACTGGCGGAACAGTGTTCCGGAGATTCCCGGAATGAACGCGATCGGCACAAACACCGACAGCAGCACCAGCGAAATCGCGATGATGGGCGCGGTGATCTGCGCCATCGCCTTCTTGGTAGCCTCGGCAGGCGTCGCGTCTGGCTCTTCCTCCATCACGCGTTCGACGTTCTCGACCACCACGATGGCGTCGTCGACCACGATGCCGATGGCGAGCACCATCGCCAGCAGCGACACCGTGTTGGCCGAATAGCCAAGCACCAGCAAAACCGCAAAGGTGCCGATCAGGCTGACCGGGACCGCAACCGCCGGAATCACGGTGGCACGTATATTGCCGAGGAACAGGAACACCACGATCACGACCAGGACAAAAGCCTCGCCGAGCGTCTTCAGCACTTCCGTGATGGTGTCGCTGACGAAAGTCGTGGAGTCGTATTGGACGAGATAGCTCAGGCCCGGAGGGAACCGTTCCGAGAGCCTTGAGAGCGTAGCCTGCACGGCTTTTGCCGTCGTGACCGCATTGGCACCGGGCGCGAGATAGATGCCCATGGGCACGCCGGCCTGGCCGTCGATCCGCGACTCGCTGTCCATATTCTGCGCGCCGATCTCGACGCGGGCGACATCCTTGATCCGCAGGATTGAACCGTCCGGGTTCGCGCGCAAGACGATGTTGCCGAACTGGGTCGGTGTCGTCAGACGGCCCTGCGTCTGCACGTTGAACTGGAATTGCTGGTCATCGGCGATCGGGCGGGCGCCGATGCGGCCGACCGGCGCCTGCACGCTTTGCGCGCGGATCGCCGCGATTACGTCGGAGGGGGCGAGATTGAGGCTGGTGAGCCGCTGCGTGTCGAACCAGATCCGCATCGAGTAGTTGAGCTTCGCGAACAGGCTGGCCTGGCCGACCCCGGGCGTGCGTGAGATCGCATCGAGCACGTTGATGATGGCGTAGTTGGTGATGAAGAGCGGATCCTGTTCGCCATTCTTGCTGTACAGCACGATGAACTGCAGCACGGCCGAGGATTTCTTCTGCACCGTCAGGCCCTGGGCCTGGACCTCGGTCGGCAATTGCGAGAGCGCGGTCTGGACGCGATTGTTGACGTTGACGGTGTTGATGTCTGGGTTGGTGCCAAGCGCGAATGAGACGGTCAGCGTATAGCTGCCGTCGTTGCCGCTGGTGGACTTCATGTAGAGCATCTTGTCGACGCCGACGACCTGCGCTTCGAGCGGTTGGGCGACGCTGGATTCCACCACTTCGGCAGAGGCGCCCGGAAACACGGCCGTGACCGTGACCTGCGGCGGCACGATATCGGGAAATTGCGCCACCGGGATTTGCAACAGCGCAAGCGCGCCAGCGATCGTGATGACGAAAGCGATGACAATCGCGAGCCGGGGACGATCGACAAAGACGGAAGAAATCATGGGGGGCTGCCCGCCGGCTTGGGCCCGATTGCGCCGCTGTCCTTTTGTGCGCTGCCCTCTTCCAGGGTGGTCTTCATGCTGGACTGAATGAGGGCGCTTGCCGGTCCCGGTGCGACCGGCTGGCCGGGACGCACCCGTTGCAGGCCCTCGACGATCACCTTGTCGCCGAGCGAGAGCCCGCTGGTGACAGCGGCGACAGTGGACGTCGATTGCCCGAGCTTGATCCGGCGCTGCTCGGCCTTGTTGTCGGCGCCGACCACAAAGACATACTCGCCCTGCTGATCAGACAGCACGGCCGAACGCGGGATCGCCAGCACCTCGACCGGCTGCACACCCTCCAGCAAAACGGTGACGAACTCGTTGTCGGTGAGTTCGCGCACCGTTGAACGTCCCCCGGCCGTGGCCAATTCATGCAGAATCGGGTTGGGTATGACGCCGCGCAGCGTGATGGTGTCGGTATTTTGCGCGATCGTATTGTTGACGAAATTCAACTGGCCGGTCTGATCATAGAGGCGACCGTCCGACAGCCGGAGCCTGATAACGACAGCATTGAAGCCGCCCCGTGTCGCGTAGCGGTCGCGTAGCATCAGTCCTTCGCGCACGGAGACCGGGAACGTGACGTACATCGGATCCTGGCTGACGATGGTGGTGAGCACCCCTGAACTTGGGGTGACGACGTTGCCCTCGGTTACCGAGGTACGGCCGATCATGCCGTCGATCGGCGAGCGGATCTCGGTGTAATCGAGATTGATCTGCGAAAGCTGCACCTGCGCCTGTGCGGCCTGTACCTGCGCCTCGAGGCTCTGCTGGCTGGCGAGCGCGGCGTCGTAGGTGGATTGCTGGCCGGCCGGACCGCCGAGCAGGGTTCGCGCCCGATCGGTCGTCAGCTTGGCGTTTACGAGCGTGGCCTGTAGCTGCGCGACCTGTGCCTTCTTGGACTCAAGATCGGCCTCGAACGGGCCGCGCTCCAGCTCATAAAGCGGATCGCCGGTCTTGACTTCCGCGCCTTCGACGAAGTTCCGCTTTTCCAGAAAGGCTGTGACGCGGGCGACCACGCTGACGCGATTGGGGGCCTCGATCCGCCCCAGAAATTCGTTGGATTCGGTTATCGGCCGTTTGACCGTTTCCATGACGCCGACCGCCGGAGGTGCGGCAGGGGCTGGCTGGGCCTCGGCTGTCGCCATCGCTCCGAGCGTAAGGGCTCCGAATACGACAGCACTCGCCGTCAGCCTGATCGTCATTCTTGCAAGGTGCATTTTCGCGCCTTTGTCACCATTCCAGATTGGAGGCTAGCACAGTTCGATCCGGGCCGCGAAACCGTAAATTTTACGATTTTGTTCTGATACCGCGGCTGTCGGTATGACCTTGTCACAACATGCCGGAGGTCGCGACATAATCCGTTTTGATTCTCCGCTGCCGCCCTTCGGCTTGAACGATGGCGGGACGATCGTTACGCTCTGCGGGCAATTAATGGGGTAACAAAAAAATGAAACAGCTCAGGGTAGGTGACATCACGATCGACGCGGTGATCGAACGGGAGGGGCCATGGCGACGGCCGCAGGATTTCTTCCCGGCCTATGACGAAGCCACATTCAAGCGTCATCTGCCCTCGATGGAGCCGGAGGTGTTCGACACGGCGCTGGGGAAGATCGTCATCACCTACCAGACCTTCGTGGTCCGCACGCCGCGCTACACGATCCTGGTGGACACCTGCACCGGCGAGGACAAGGGCCATCCGCCGCCGTTCGATTTTCCCGGCAAGGAGCGCTGGCGCAACGAGCTGTTTGCGCTCGGCATCAGCTACGAACAGGTGGACTACGTGTTCTGCACGCATCTCCACATCGACCATACCGGCTGGAACACGATCCTGCGCGACGGGCGCTGGGTGCCGACATTTCCCAACGCGAAATACGTATTTCACAAGGGGGAATATGCGGTGTGGGAAGCCGAGAGCAAGCGCGGCGCCAATCCGCCCGGCACCGTGTTCCGCGACAACTGCCTGCCGATCATGGA
This sequence comes from Bradyrhizobium canariense, assembly GCF_900105125.1. Taxonomy (NCBI): domain Bacteria; kingdom Pseudomonadati; phylum Pseudomonadota; class Alphaproteobacteria; order Hyphomicrobiales; family Nitrobacteraceae; genus Bradyrhizobium; species Bradyrhizobium canariense. Next base: position 7,609,329 of record NZ_LT629750.1, read on the forward strand.
AGCAGGTCAGGCGCTGTTGGTCGATGACGACTATGCGCTGGACGACACCATCACGCTGACGCCGACGCCCGGGCATTCACCCTGTCATTGCTGCGTCAATATTTTCTCGCGCGGGCAGCGCGCGGTCGTGACCGGCGACATGATGCACCACGTGATCCAGTGCCGCGAGCCGGACTGGTCGGCAAAGCCCGATTGGGATCCGAAGCAATCGGCGGTGTCGCGCCGAAAGTTTTTTTCTTCTGTGGCGGAGACCGATACGCTGATCCTGCCGATCCATTTCCCGACACCGACGGCGGGCCACGTTACGGCGGACGGCGACCGGTTCAACTATCGCTTCAAACGCGATTGAGAGGATGGCGTAAACAAAAGCCCGGCGGCGCAACGACAGGTGCGTTGCCGGGCGGAGCGGCTGTCTTCAGTCGCCGATCTCGCCATGCAATTGCGCTTTAAAACCGTCAGTATTCTCATAACTGACGTTGACCTTGTCGCCCTCGAAGGTGAGCGCCCAAAGCTGGGTTTCGCCGTGTCCCAACACGCGGCGCTCGATTTCAAAGGTGTGTTCGTTGAGCCAGCGTCCTTTGGCGGCGTTGATCCCGTAGAATGCCGGTGGGCTCTTCCGGGAAGTGCCGTCAAGTCCCATCAACCCGGAAAACCGCTGCGTGGTTTGGTCTTTGCCGCTATCAGCCATGATTTCCCATGAGGAATCCGAATCAAAGAAATTCAACGTAAAACTTTTGACGCGCAGCACATTGTCGCTGAGTTTAAACGTCTTGCCTGAAATTTCCTTCGCCAGATCGGGAGTAACGCCAACCGCGGACGGTTTTTCCGTGGCGGCTTTTTGGATCGCAGCCGAGAGCAGGGATTGCGCGATGGGGTCTGACGGCAGCGGCGTATCGGATTTCACCGATGCGGCGATGTCATCGACCAGCCTGGGGGCGGGATAGTGCTCATCATCCCGCAGAACGCCGGTCATGATGGCAACGATATCCAGTTTCGGGAGCACAAGAATGAACTGCGAGTGCCGGCCCAGCGCCATGTAGGCGCCCTTTTCGGGAAGCGACCACCACAGGTTTGAGTAATGGAATCCAAAAGTTGCCGGGACATTTCCGGCCCTAGCCCGCTCCACCCATGACGATGGGATGATCTGCTTGCCATCCCACATCCCGTTGCGAAGGTAGAGGTAGCCAATTCGCGCCATGTCGTGCGGCGCCAGGTACAGTCCGGCTTCGCCGTCGGTAACTCCCTGCGCATCGACGCGGCCCCATTTGGCGCTAGTAATGCCGAGCGGCCCGAACAGTTCTTTCTTGGCGAAATCAAACGCGCTCTGTCCGGTCTTTTTGGTGATCAGGGCCGACAACACGTAGGGATTGCCGCCGTTGTAATTGAACTTGGCACCTGGCGCGCCAGACATCGGCTGGTCCAGCACGAATCCGGTGCGGTCGGAAGTCAGATACATCCGCATGATCGATTCGTCCGGCGTGTACGCTTTTTCCGTCCATTCGATGCCGGAGGTCATATCCAGCAGGCTCTGGACGGTCATCGCCTTCTTGTTGTCGTCGATATTCAAAATGTTCTTGTCGGCAAACAAATCCACGACCGGATGATCGACGCTGTCTAGCAAGCCATTTTGCACCTCGATGGCGGTCAAGGTGCTGACGACGCTTTTCGTCGCCGATCTCAGATCGTGGCTGATGCCGGCGACGTAAGGGGCGTAATAGGCTTCCGCCACGATCTTTCCGTGCCGGATGATCATCAGGCTGTCTTGCCTGTAGGTGCCGACGGTCTCGATGAGCCGGGCAAGGCTGGCTGAATCCATGCCTTGCTCCTCAGCCGTGGATACCGGCCAGGATTTCGTCGGCCACACGGCCTCCGGAGCCTGGCCTTCGGGCGTGCCCGCGGAAGCATTACATCCCGCTGCAACAGAAAACGCCGTGAACAGGATAGCGATCGCCGTATTTATGATACGCATGCTGGCGGTCCTCGATTGACGCGCAGGGATCCTGCGCGCCGGGCCAAGCCGATCGAGACCGATTATATTTTACCTGAATTCCCGCACAAGCTGTAGAAGGCATATCAGGAGTCGAAAAACGGTCTTGAGGAGTTACGGGCTCGATCCGAAACTATATCCCGCCGCTCGCTATGTGGAGGTCGTTCAGGTCACTCCGATGTTCGGTTCGGTTACGTTGACTTACGTTGAAGTCAGGACCATCACCGCATCGACATCGGACTATCTTTACCTCAGTGGAAATCTAAGGTTCCGGGTCAGCGGCATGATTCTAAAGTCGAGTAATTTTCCAGAAGGCACCAACATGTCCGCCAAGTCGTCAGAATGAAATTGCAAACGGCGCTGCGTGTGGCAATAATTTTGTGCTAATGCCGAAAAACAACAACCTCAAGCGGCTGGCTCGCGAGCGTCAAAGCATTTCATGGCCCGGGATATAACGCGCAAGGAACCCACGACAGACGTGGCGTCGACATCGACGGCCGTTGACTTTGCGCTCGTCCTGTCGCGGATGATCGACGCGGTCAACGGCGATCCGGAGCAATTGCGTGCGACCGTCTACGCGCTTGCGCGGCACAAGCTGGATGAACAGGCCGCCAGCGAAGACCCCGATGAGCAGGAACGTCTCGCCCACGCGCTGGAAGTCGCGATCAAAGGCGTGGAAACGCATTTTGACGGCATGGGGATGCCGCCCTTGGGCGCGCCCGGCGGGCAATTGCCGCGATTGGGGCCGCCGGTAGATCCGGCGATGGCTGCCCAAACGGCGGCGGCTCTCGATTCAGCGAGGCTTGACGGTGAACTCGATCCGCGGCCGTGGCTGCGGCGAGATCTCGATCAGGAAGGCCAGACTCCTCGCAAGCGACGCCAATTCTCGACCGCCTGGCGTTATCTGTCGGTGCTCGCCATCGTTGCGGTTGTCGGGCTTGCCGTTCAGCAACGCGCTCATCTTATGAGCCTGCTGGCGCCCAAAGCCGGCTCGGGAGTTGATCTGACGAGAACGGTAGCAAAACCGGTCAAGGTGACCCCTGAACAGACCTCGGCCGCGCAGGCCGAGCCTGCACCACCAGACGACCCGCTGATTCCAAAATCATATGGCGTGTACGCGGTCAGCAGCGGCAAGCTCTTCCCGCTGGAGCTGTTGCCCGGCCGTGCGCCGGATGCCCGTGTCGCGGTTTCGGCGGCGATCCCCACGCCGTCCAGAACGACGCTTCCCGACGCGCATATCAGGTTCGTCGTCTTTCGTCGCGACTCCGCCACCAACGCGCTCGACCACGCGGAGGTGCGGATCATCGCGAAAGTCGCGCAGGCCATGAGCTTCGATCCAAGCGGCAAGCCCATCATCGCCAAGGGTACGGATAGCTGGGTGATCCGGAATATTTCCATTCCGTATCAGACGGCCCCGGTCCAGGGACACTCCGACATGTACGAGGTGCTCGCCGGCGATGCGGACAAGGCATTAGAACCGGGTCGCTATGGTCTTATTTTGAAGAACGAAGTCTATGACTTCACGGTTGCCGGCGAGATCAAGGACAGCAGACACTGCCTTGAAAGCGTCGCCGCCGTGAATGGCTCGTTCTACTCCGAGTGCCGGAAGCGCTAGTTAATCTTTTCCGGAAGCGGTTTGTCGCTCTTGAGCGCGTCCCAGGGACGAGCGACAAGCTTTTCGTTTTCGCGATCATATTTAGCCCGGTCGGCTTTGATTTTCTCGCGATGTGAGCTTGCTTGATCCGGGTCGTTTTCGAGATCGTATTTGGCCCGATCGGTTTTGATTTGCTCGCGATGCGAACTTTCCTGACCCTTGTCGTTCTCGCGATCGTATTTGGCCCGATCGACCTTGATTTGTTCAAGGTGTGAACTTTCCTGACCGTGGGGATCGCATTCCTTGCAACTAAATGTGTCAGCCGCGGCGCCGGTGGCAAGCGCACAAAAAATAGTGGCTATAAAGAGCTTTGAATATTTTTTCATTAGGACACATAACAGGTCTGGACGTCGAAAAGTTAAATATCTTCGGTCGCGTTACTGTTTTGACGTGCCCATGACGATGATCAGGCACAAACATCCGGGGCATGGTTCCCAAGATGACGCCTTGGACGCTATGTAGGCGCTGGCTCGTTTGACGTTAACGATCCGCTATTTCGGATGGTCGCTGGCGAGTTTGAGATCGTTTGGCAAAAAACGCGTGTCGCCGCCGGCTATGATCGGCGCGTTAACGTTGACGCGGTCGAGACCGGCCGAATTACTTCGCGTTTCGTAGTGAATCAGCAAAGGCCGGGTCGAGCATCCTGGAACTCTCTTCCAGAAATTTTTTTCCGATCGCGGAGCCCCGAACGTAATCACTGATCAATGCTCGTCGTTGATCCGGATATTGGGTGAGGATGGCGCGGACATCGCTGCGCGCGAGCTCATTCAGGTCGCCATCGTTCAGGGCATTGCTCACGGTCACGCTGTCCAGGCGAACTGGAATAAGTTCAGCGCGGTTTGGGCCGGTGAGATAGGACATCTTCAGCGATTCAGCGACGAGAGGAGCGCCGAGATTTTTTCGTGCCTGAAGTAGCGCCAGCACGAGCCACATCCGGGAGTCATGCGGGCCGGATTTCAACGCGCTCTTGACGGCATCCTGCGCGGTGTCGTTGTCAGGCGTCTGGGTGCTGGATTCGGATCTCAGCGTTTGGCCGGCCAGCGCGATGGCGTAGTCGGCTTTCAGATCAGTGCGGAACGGTGCGATTGTCGACACCAGTTTTGCTGAGGAGACAAGCTGCGCGGAGGGGGCCTTGCTGTCTCTCGAAGGTAGCGGCGAAGGGTCGGGCTGCAGAAAGTTAGCGACCAGGTTTGTGATCGAAAGGCCCCCGACAAACACCACAACGAGCAGGGCAAGAATCCGAAACTTCCAAATTGGTTTCATCGCAGTCCTGCTTCGTTCGGCAAAGGCAGCTTGGCGCAAGATCGCCGTCTGATGGAAGTCATGAAAGACGGGGGCTTTTAGCTGGTCAGAGCGCCAGCATGCTACTTCCCTGAATCGTTAACAACGTCAAATTCCCGGTTGCGTAAGCCCCGGTGTCGATATTGGCCCGGTTCGACCGGATGTCGGGTTCGCGGACCGGGGTGTGGCCATGGACGACGAATTTGCCGAAGTTCTCGTCGCTGTCGAGGAATTCGTTCCGGATCCATAACAGATCCGCCTCCCGCTGCTCTCCGAGCGGGATTCCGGGGCGGACGCCGGCATGAACGAAGAAGAAATCACCGCACAGGAACGAAGGTTTGAGGCTTTGGAGGAATTTTAGATGAGCGTGCGGCATGGCCTCGATGAACGCCCTTATCAAGCCAGGCTGCTCGGCCGCGCTCGGATTGAGCGGGGGCTGGATGCCGTAGGATATCAGGGTCTGCAAACCGCCGAACTGCCGCCACTCATCGAGTTTGGCGGGGTCGCGAAGCACCTCGAGGCAATACGCCTCATGGTTACCCTTGAGAAATACGGTTTCCCGGGATCGGCTTCGTTCAATGAGAAGGTCGAGGGTGTGGCTGGAATCGGGCCCGCGATCGATGTAGTCGCCGAGAAAAACCTCGATCGGACGCTCCATCGGATTGCGTGCGATGTCGGCGTCAATCATGGTGAACATTTTCTTTAGTAAATCGGCCCGCCCGTGGATGTCGCCGAAGGCATAGACCCGGACACCGTCAGGCAGCCGGGGCTGTTTCACAATCCGGCGTGATCGCAAAAAACCCAGCATAGGAAGCAGAATTCCCGATTTGGCGCTTGGAATAAACGCGCCCACTCTCATGACACGGCCGCTCGATCAAATAGTTAACAATTTCTCGATGTGGGCGGTCACCTTTAAGTCAAACACGCCGGCGCATTCGAGCGATATCTCAAAACTTCTCCCCTAGGTTTCCGCGTAACAAACGGGGGAGCAAAGAAAATGCGTACCATTTCCAAGTGGCTGGTTGCAATCGCCGCGACCGCAGTCGTGGCCGGATCCCAGAGTGCCGACGCCGGTTTTATCGGGATGTCGCGTGCACTTGGTCCGATGGTCAAGCGGATTGCGTTCAGCAGCTACACCTTGCCACCGATGGCCTATACCCAGTTTTGCATGCGCTATGCGGACCAGTGCAAGCCCCAGCAGACGCTGTTTCGAGGCGGTCCGGTCCATCTGACGACCGAGCGTTATGACGATCTGAAAGCCGTCAACGCAACCGTCAATGCCTCGATTGTTCCCGAGCGCAATACGGAAGGTCTGGCGGGTGAAAAATGGCTGATCGGCCCCAGCCGTGGCGATTGCAACGATTATGCGGTGACCAAGCGTTCCGAACTGCTGGCGCGCGGCTGGCCGATCCGTTCGCTTCTGCTCAGCGAAGTCGTCACCGCCTGGGGTGAGCACCATCTGGTGCTGGTTGTCCGGACGTCAGCAGGCGATCTCGTGCTCGACAATATGACGGCTCAGATTCGTCCGTGGTCGCGGGCGGGTTATCAGTGGGTTCGGATCCAGACGCCCAAAAATCCCAACTATTGGGCCTCGCTCGGCAGTCGCAACGCCTAATCTCAGCGTTTTCCAGCGAAAGCCTGAGCCGCACCTGGATCGCGGGATGGCTGCCGGTTCGCCTGAAGAAAACGTCTAGGTAGAGGTCAAAACCCCGGTTCTGATTCAATCAGAACCGCCAAGGGCCTAGGAAGTGTCCCCACGACTGACGCTTTGCGCTAGCCCGAGCCCGATCACCGCATCGCCGAGCACGGCGATGCATGAGTGCAGCAGGCTTGCATCGCAAAAGGCCTGTCCCAGAATGATGACGGCGCAGGCCGCCGCCGCGGCCGGATAAAACGAGTCTCGTCCACGGTTGAGGGCGCCTCGGTAGAGGGTAACGATAATTCCGAGAGATAACGCGAACACGAACAGGGTCATCGGCCAACCGAGCTCGATCGCGAATGCCACAGCAGTGGAGGGGGCCTTCGTGGCCGAGCTTCCGAGCTCCTGGTAAATGGGCAAGAGCTGCGCGTAGGTTCCCGCTCCGGTTCCGAACCAGCTGGCGTCAGACAACATGCGCTTCGCCACTGAAATTGCGTCAGGCGAGGCGGTGGTTGCGAATTGCAGGAATGGCGAGAGCGTGCCCCCGGAATTATAGCGCCAAAGCACGATCATTGCAGCCCCGATGACCATCGTCGCGATGAACATTCCCGTGGCCCAGACGGCGAGGCCGGCGCGACGAATGAATTGTATCGAAATAAAAGTGACGATTCCGAACGCGGCGACCAGGCCAACATTGAACGTTGCGCTGATGGCGAGACCCGCGATGCAAATCAGCAATCCGGCGCCGGCTAGCAATAAGGCTGCTCGCGCATTTGGCTTCTGCCTGGCCGGTTCTGCTCGCCTGGTTTCAACCCGTTCAACGGCGCGCGTGCCGGCTGCCACGGATAATATGACTCCGAGCGAACTAACGGCGGCAAGGACATCGTTTGTCTTACCGGCAGATAACCATCCGACCGGCACCCAGCCGTTGATGATCAAAGCGATCGTCGTCAATGCCGTGATCGCGGCGAGGACAAACAGCGTCAGTTCTGCTCGGCGGCGATCCCTGACCACAAACACGCCAACGACGATCAGCGCGACATTGGCGAGGTAGAAGGTCAGGGCTTCGATGGTCTTGCCAAGGTCGATGCTGATGTGGCCGAAAGATCGCTGGTTCAGCGCTTCATCAGCATTGACCCAGATCGAATGCGATATCCCGGAAAGAGGCATCGGCAGAAGCTGGATGACCATCCAGATCACGGGCACGGCCGCGGCAAGCTTGAGCCGTCGCGTGATGTGCGCGGCAAGATTGACGTCCGTGGCCCGAGCGGTGCCTGCGACGAAAGCAAGCGCGATGGCTGCTAAAGCTTCGATGAGCGATTGCGCCACGGGCCCATCGAACATTACCAGGGCGGGCACGATGGCAATGGAAATAAGCAGCAGGTTGAAACTGATCGGCAAGCAGTGACCCAATTCTTGAAATAATGATTTGACGATACATGATAAAGCACGGCTTGCAACGCGCGAGCTCATTGAGAGGCTTCAGATCCGATTCATCTCCACTGAATCAGGCTCCTTAGCTTTTGTTTGGGGATGATCGTTTCCGGAAAAACCGGTTTCCACCTTGCGCCAACGCGGCCCTTCGGGGCCCGGATCATGACGGTTAGCCGAAATGGTTTTGGATGGAAGGCGCGCAGGAAGCGTCAGGTTCGGCTGAAGGTGTGCCGGGTTGATGCCGCTGGATCAGCTTCGCACGGTGGTCGAACTCAGCGACCGGTGCGACGGCAACCGCGCGGCCATCATGCAAGCCTGTGCGAAAAGCCCGGCGAGATATCCGATCTGAAGCGACATGGCGTAAACGAACTCTGCCGCAATCACCGATAACAGAGACGAGCTTTTGACGGCCGCAATGGCTGCTACGGTTACAAAGCCAAGCATCGCAGCCGTAAACAGCACCTGGACCCTGAAGCGGGTACCCAGCACGGCGCCGATTAGCGAACTGCAAAGTGCGATCATGACCATCAGGGGCGTCCCTTCCCGCGGATGATCCGGCAGCGGGCGCTAACATTGGGTTAAGATCATGGCCGCTGGAACGGCCTCGACGGTTATCCCGTGGGACATCTGGCCGAAAGCTTTGCCATTGCCGGAGTAAGTCCATCGAGCGGGATCACGCCGTGAATCTCGGCCTCCGGGTCCTTGATCACAACGGCAAGCTCTTTCAGCTCTCGCCAGGGGCCGGTTGTAAATGCGGTGGGTTCAACCGGTAGAACGAGGCCGGTGCCAAGGGTTGAGACCTCTGCGTGGAGCACCGACTGCGTCGTTCCCGAACCGACGATGATGTCTCTTCGCGCGAGCGGCGGAAATGGGCGAACCAGCGCCAGCAGAACCTCGAAGCCCGGCTTTTCCTGACAGCGGATCATCAGTCCGGCAAGGTCCGGGTCGGATCGCGTGGTGTCGGCCGTTCTCATGATCGAGATGGCTTCCCGTCCGCCGGTCGGGTGAGGCGTTACGACGAGCGGCCATAGGTCCTGGGTATTTTGAGCGCGCGCAGCGGCTGGATCGGAAGAGGGGAGCAGCTTCTTCAAGCAGTCCAGACGGGCCTGGTTGTCGGCGATGGTTTTGCACTTCGCAAAGCCTGCGGAGATGTCAGGCTGCTGGGCGGAAGCAGTCACCGCGCCGGCCAGAAGGTATCCTAATACTACCAGAGACCTTAGTGAGATCGATTCGGTTCCAGCGGAAGCCATCCGATGTCCACACGGTTGGTCGGTTAGACTTAAATTATCCATGGCAACGAATTTCGCCTATCGTGTCATGATTACGAATTAACAAATTGAAAAACATAAAACTTTTACCATAGATCATGCTGCAAGCTTTAGCTGGGTCGGGGACCGGGGCGAGTCCGCTTTGTGGCATTTTTAGCGCAGGTTGCTCAATTAATCCGCGGAACAGGCTCAATTACCCATGCCCATGCTTGTTCGGAGGTTCCCCTTCCAATAATCATCTCTCACGGGGTGGGATTAAATAATTATGTTTCAGAGCAATATTACCAGAACAATTCTTGTCGGAGTGGGGGTCGTTCTCCTGGGCGGTTGCGCCTTGGTACCGGCTTCAGGACCTGCAGCCTACAACATCGATGCAGAGCATTCGCGCACTGTTCCGTATGCGTTGGTCAAGCTGACGCCGGAGACGGTGGCGACCCTCGGCCATTATGAGCCACGCGGGCTCGCGGGGGCTTTCCCGGACAAGCAGGTGCGGCCGGCCAATCTGGTGTTCGGCATCGGCGACGTCGTCAGCGTGACGATCTTCGAAGCCGCGGCGGGCGGTCTGTTCATTCCGACCGAGGCCGGCGTGCGGCCTGGTAACTTCGTGACGATCCCCGATCAGACCGTGGATAATGATGGCAACATCAGCGTTCCCTATGCGGGCGCCGTAAAGGCTGCCGGGCGGACCAACGGTGAGATCCAGGCGGATATCGTCAACCGGATCAAGAATCGCGCGATCGAACCGCAGGTTGTCGTTGCGCTGTCGCAGCAGCGGACCTCGCTGGTCAGCGTCTTCGGCGAAGTGAACACGCCAGCGCGCTATCCCGCGGCATCGGCCGGCGCACTGGATCGCATCACCGACGCCATCACTCGCGCCGGCGGCATCAAGGGGCAGGGCTTTGAGACCTGGGTGATGTTGCAGCGTGGCGATCGCCGCGCCACCGTGCCGTTTGCCAATCTGGTCTATGAGCCGTCGAACAATATCTACGTGCAGCCGGGCGATCGCATCTACGTCTATCGCGAGCAACAGAAATTCCTGGCGTTCGGTGCGTCCGGCCAGCAAGGCGAATTCAACTTTGACGCATGGCGCATCAATCTCGCCGAAGCGGTCGGTAAAGCCGGCGGCCTCGTGGACGTGCAGGCCGATCCTGCATCGGTTTATCTCTATCGTCTCGAGCCCCGCGAAGTCGCACAATTGCTCGGTGTCGAAGTGGACAAGTACACCGGCGAACTCATTCCGGTTATTTTCTCGATCAACTTCAGGGATCCCGGCGGCTACTTCCTGGCGACAAACGTCCAGATGCGAAACCAGGACGTTCTCTTCGTCGCGAATTCGCCCTCTGTCGACGTAACCAAGTTCCTGAACTACCTGAACGTGATGATGGCGACCGCTAACAACGGTATCGTGCTTGGAACGAACGGCATCGTTCTCTACAACTCGATCCGGGCGCTTTCGGGAGCCGGGACGGCGACGGCCACCACGACGACGGCGACCACGGCAACAACGCCTTGAGTTCTTGCGTCAGCGCCGGGTTGCTCGGCGCTGACGTAGCCAGGATCAGCGGCGAATACTTGGTCGTTGATCTTGGCGCGGACTTCAGGGGGGCAGCGGCAGCTATTTCCTGGCAACAAGCGACGAGCTGAAAAACCAGGACGTTGTTGTTATCGCGAATGACTGAGACCCCACGGGGCACGCGTCAGAAACGTAGCCTGTCCAGCAGGATTTCCGCTGGCATCCTTTATGTCGTGCTGGCTGGACCCCCGCTGCTGTTCGGGTCGAGAGAGCCGGTTTTCGTTGCGCTATGGTGTGCTGTGTTGGGCGCGGGCCTGATTTTCGCGCCAACGCAGCGACTGCTCAGGGGGCACTTGCTGATTTTGGCGGTGCTTGCTTTTGTGATCCTGTGCTTTGGCTTCGTGCTTCACGAGCAGTTGTCGGATCATCCTTGGGTCGCTGCCTTCAACCCCATTTGGGCCAAAGCGTCGGAAGTTCTCGGGCGGCAGCTCGTTCCGTCGGTTTCAATCGTCAGGGACGAACCTTTCTTCGCGCTGGGACCGTCGCTGGCGAACGTGCTCGCGCTCGTCCTTGGCCTGACCGTCGGAACTGATTCCGACCGGGCGCAGCGAGCCCTGCGCGTCATGGCGTGGGCGGGCGTTTGCTATGCCATCTATGGCATCCTCGCGCTCCTGTTTGATCCCAATGAGATCCTGTGGCGCGAGAAGACAGCGTATGTTGGAAATCTGACCTCGACGTTCATCAACCGAAACACTGCCGCCGCCTACTTCGGTTCATGTTCCGCCGTGTGGCTGATTTTGCTGCTTTCCGCGATCAGGGGCAGTCTTCCCCGTGGCCCGATCGATTGGAAAAGAGTACCGGGCTATCTTCTGATCGAAACCCGAAAGAGCGTTCTCATTCGGTTTGTCCTGCTGTTCGTCTGCCTGTCAGCCATGTTCATGACCAGCTCCCGTGCCGGGACTCTGGTATCGCTGATGGTCATGATCCTGACCTTCTTGATCTACTTCAGGCGGGACCTGGGGCGCGGTAAGACACTCTTGGCCGCTGTTATCGGCTGCATGCTGGTGACCCTGACGCTGCTGCAATTCCTGGGAGGCAACATTGGCGCTCGAATAGATTTGCAGGGCCTTAGCGATGCCGGCCGGCTTTCGGCCTATCGCTCGACCCTGAAGATCATCGCCGACAATCCGTGGTTTGGGACTGGACTGGGAACGTTTGCCGCTGCGTTCCCAGCCTATCGCAGCAACGGGATATCCATGTGGGGCGTCTGGGATATCGCGCATAGTACACCTCTGGAGCTCGCGTCCGAGATGGGACTTCCGCTCGCGCTCGTTGTCGCAATCGCGTGGATCGCGGCTCTGGTCGTGCTATCGCAGGGATTGCGAGGGCGGCGGCGAAGCATGGTTGCGCCGTTGTCGTCGCTCGCCGTTTCGCTCATCGCACTGCTGCACTCATTGATTGATTTCTCGCTTCAGATTTCGGGCTATTCAATTATCGTTTTCGCGCTTCTCGGTTTGGGGCTTTCGCAGACCATTCGCGGGACAACAAGCGAGATGCTCCCGGGTAGAGAGCGAGATTGAAGCGGATCAGATGACGAAGAGGATGATCCGCGCCGTCGCGAGAGCGCAGGACGGCCCACAGTTTCCAGACGCTGCACGATCGGCTGCGACCGGCCCAAAGGGAGCGTCGTCCACGAAGTTAGCGTTAATACCGCTTTGTTCGGCGAAGTATCCGGGAAGATCCTGAAAAATATTGGATATTATAATAAAATCAATGGTTTGTGAGGGGAACTAATTTGTGCAGGTTGCGCTTTTTTATTCCCCGCGCGTCCGTTATACTTAGCCAGGATTTAACAAGGGCGGTCTGAGCAATATTTTTCTAATCGGTTACGAGACCAGCCCAGGGAGATTTGAAATGATCGTTCGGTTCGCTGCCAAATTTTTGTTGGGTGCCGCCCTTCTGATGCCGGCGCAATTCGCTAATGCCCAGACACCGGGCCAGAACGCGCCCCTGCCTGTTTCGGTCGTATCCGACTTCATGGCGAACCCGAACCAGACGCTAGCTCAAAACGGCCCGCAGCTGACCAAGCTGGTTCGCGAATTGCTGGCCTCCGACAAGAACACGCTCAACCCACTCATTGCGCTGCTCAAACTGGCAAGCCCTGATCAACAGACGGCGATCGCCGACGGTCTTGCGCAGGCTGCAAAGGCCTATGCCAGCAACGACCCGGCCTTCGCGAACCAGGTTCAGCAGTCGGTTGCGGCGACCGGAATTCCTGATGTCATCAAGCAATATGCGTCGATCGCCGGCGATACCGGAACCGCATCGACCGGCGGTGGCGGCGCCGCTGGCGGTGGTGGTCCGAATGTCGCGGGCGCGCCCACTGGCGGCTCGAACACCGGCGCCTTTACGGGCGGTAATAATTTCGCAGCCAACACCACGCCGAATTTGCTGAATGGTGGATCGCTCGGTGGCGCAAACTTTTCGTCATTTACCCCTGGCTCGAATACTACCACTACGTCGGTAAGCCCTCAGTAAGGGCTTTTCATTCAAAACTGACGATCCTCCCGCACTGCCGTTGTTTCGGTTGGGCAGGGACCGGCGTGGTCGGACATCCACGGTTGTTGGCAATGGCTCCAAAAAGCCAAAGGTAATCGCATGGACGTGCCTTTGAACTTCAACAGGCAGAACAGCGCTCGATTCGAGCGGGAAGTTTCCGTGGACTCGGTCACCGTTTCCGATCTCGTCGAGCAGCTTTCCGGTTTCGTTCGCCGCCAGTTTCCGATCTTTGTTTTTATCACGTCGTGTTGCCTGGCCCTTGGCCTGGTTTACCTGTTTACGACCCCTCCAAGTTTTACATCGCACGCGATGTTGCTGATCGACTCGAGCAAACTTCGGGTCCTTCAGCAGCAGCAAGCGCCGATCGGCGATATTCCGATCGATACATCATACGTCGAAACCCAGGTCGAAATCCTGAAGTCCGAGAACATCGGACTGTCGGTCGTGAAGGACCTCAAGCTCGCTGAGGATTCGGAATTTGTAGGATCGGGATCAGGTCTTATCGGCTGGATCAAAGGGCTTTTTTCATCCTTCAACGTGCAGCCGGAAACGAAATCCGACCGTGTTGCACTGGGTTCGTTTCTTGCGAAGCGCAGCGTAACGCGAGTTGCCCGAACCTATGTTCTCGATATCGGCTTCACGTCATTGAACGCAGCGCGCTCCGCCGACATAGCTAACGCGATCGCGGATGCCTATATCGTCGATCAACTGCAGTCCAAGTATCAGGCCACGCGGCGCGCCAGTTCCTGGTTGCAGGACCGGATCAAGGAGCTTCGTCAGCAAGCTTCCGACGCAGATCGGGCCGTTCTGGATTACAAGCAGAAGAACAATATCGTCTCTGTCGGTGGCAGCTCCGACAACCCTCGACTGCTCGGCGAGCAGCAGATTGAAGAGATGAACACCCAGCTTGGCACTGCGCGCGCCGCTGCTGAAGAGGCCAAGGCGCGCCTGGAGCGTATCGACAGCGTTTTGAAGAAAGACGATGCGAAAGACGTTCCGGATGCGACGGTGACGGATACCCTTCACAGCGAGGTCATCAACCGGTTGAGAAATAATTATCTCGATCTTGCTGCGAAAGAGTCGATCTGGTCCCAGAGATATGGCGCCAACCATTTGGCGGCCGTCAATCTGCGCACACAGATGACCGAGATACGCCGCTCGATCCTGGATGAACTGGGGCGCATCGCACAGGGTTACAAGAGCGACTACGAGATCGCAAAATCGCGCGCCGACGGTCTTGAAAAGAACCTCGAGGCCCTGGTCGCCAGCTCGCAGGTCATCAATCGCGATCGATTGGGCCTGAGCGACCTCGAAAGCACGGCCAAGGTTTATCACACGCTCTACGACAGCTTCCTCCAGCGATATATGGAAGCGATCCAGCAGGAGTCTTTCCCGATCACCGAAGCGCGGGTGATCAGTGCCGCGGCGCCACCCGAACGCAAGAGTGGTCCGCTAACCCTTCCCGTACTGGGGATAGCCGGCTTCATCGGAATTATGCTTAGTTTCGGAGCCGCCGTCCTGCGGGAAGCCATCGACCAGGTATTCCGGACGTCTCGCCAGGTAGAAAGCGCGCTCCAGGTCAATTGTCTCGCGGTGTTGCCGCGACTTGGTCCTGCGACAGGCTCGACCTGGCTTGCTAATGGGCCGGCCGCCTGGCTGGGCAGTGGCTCATCTATCGTGCGGTCCAAACCTGTCGCGGAAAAGCCGGAGAGAGAACTCGAGAATGCCGGCCTGTCGAAAGTTTCTGATCTCATCACGTCGGTGCTGAGCCGTGAGGCGACAAAAAACGCGAGTATTGCCCCGCGTCACGCTGCTATAAATAAAAGACTGGATTTCACTAATAGGCCGTTCCTGCGTCAAGTTGTCGACGAGCCGCTTTCCGGATTTGCGGAAGCCTTCCGGTCGATCAAGATTGCGGCGGATATCGGCGGATCGAACCGGAATCATAAGGTGATCGGCATAACCTCCACGATTCCCGGGGAGGGTAAGTCAACGGTTGCGGCGAATTTAGCCGAGTTGATCGCGCATTCCGGAAAAAAGGTCATCCTGCTGGACGGCGATCTGAGGAATCCGACGCTTACGCGGGCGATGATGCCTGACTCGAAGGCCGGTATTCTGGAAGTGCTCAACGGCACGATGACTTTGGATGACGCGGTCTGTCTCGACGAACAGACGGGTCTGAACTTCGTTCCGGGTCCGTTGAAGTCGCGCCTCGTTCACACCAACGAGGTCTTGGCGTCGGACTCGCTCAAGAGCCTGATCGACGACCTGCGCCAGAAGTATGATTATATCATCATCGACCTTCCTCCTCTGGCGCCCGTCGTCGACGTTCGTGCCACAACGAAGATTGTCGATTCATATATCTACGTGGTCGAGTGGGGGCAGACGCGAAAGAACCTGGTGCAATCCCAGTTGCTGGCTGCACCGGAGCTCTATGATCTCTTGCTGGGTGTCGTGCTGAACAAGGCCGATATTCGCGTGATGGGCCGTTACGAAGATTATTACGGGAGCTATTACGACAAGAAGTATTATGGCCGGTATGGCTATTCAGGATGAGGTAGATGGCGAATTTCCGGGGGAAATTCCGGTTTGGATTTATTCGCATCCTCACTGCTACATGCGGAATTTGTTCGATAGCGTGGGCAATTTCCTCGATTCCCGTCTATCGGACTGACGCGGCATTCGCGAGCGCCGCCCAACATATTTTATCGGGAGAAAAATACACTCCCGATCAGTTGAACATTCTCAAACTCCGGTTGGAGGCGACGCCGGCCAGTTTGCTCGGGCCACTGGCACTGAGCAACATTGTTGTGATCCGCCTGCAAATGGCGATAACGGAATTGGCGTCGGGCAACGCTCAACTCGCACCCTCGGGTCTTGGCGATCTCGATACGGCCGTTACGGCCACGCTCGCTGAAAATCCGACGAACTCCTTTCTCTGGCTGACGGAATACTGGCTTCAGGATGTACGCGACGGCAAGACCTCCGCGGACCCAAAGCTTCTCCGGATGTCGTACTTGCTGGGGCCAAATGAAGGCTGGATCGCGCTGAGAAGGAGCCCGGTTACACTGAGCGTTTTCTCGTCCCTGCCAGACGACCTTGCGGAGAAGGCAGTTACGGAGTTCGCCGGGCTGGTACGTTCCGGGTTCTACGTGGACGCGGCAAATATTCTTGCCGGCCCCGGTTGGGCGGTTCACGACAAGCTATTGGCCAGCCTCGCTCCGATCGACGAAGGCGGCCGTCGCTGGTTTGCGAAGGTGCTGGAGTCGAAGAATGTAGAAGGCGTCACGGTCCCGGGTGTCGATGATAAACGTTCTCGACCATTCTGATCGGTGCCCCTATTCGCGCTTCGCTGTCGCGGATTCCTTGCCTCGGGCAGGACGCAAGGACTGCGGCGATTAAGCATGTTTCGGTGCATCGCGCGTCGAGCGCAATTATCATGCGGTCGGCTATGTATTTTACGGGGCGTTATCGTACGTTCAATCGATGCCGTATGAATTTCAAGATCTAGAGCAATTCAGAGTTCCTCCGGGCTTCCGGGGGCGTAGCGCGCCGATCGTACTGCTGTGGCAGTTGGTGCAGTCGACTCTTTTCGGCCTTTCCCCGCAACCGTTTTACGCCTGGCGAAGGGCACTCCTCCGCCTGTTTGGCGCGAAGATCGGTCGCAAGGTTCTCCTGCGTCCCACCGCGCGCATCACATTTCCATGGAAGGTGCAAATCGGCGATTTCTCCTGGATCGGCGACCATGTCGAACTTTACAGTCTGGAGAAGATCTCCATCGGCTGTCACTCGGTTGTCTCCCAGCGATCCTACCTCTGTACGGGATCGCATGACATGGACGATATAACTTTCGCCTATCTTACAGCTCCCATAACCATTGGTGATCAGGTCTGGATCGCCAGCGATGTGTTTGTCGCCCCGGGCGTTACGATTGGCAGGGGCGCCGTCGTTGGGACGCGCAGTACAGTATTCAGCGATGTCGCTGCCGAATTCGTGGCTTTTGGACAGCCCGCGCAGGCGAAGCGAAGACGCCGTGACCCCTGAGAAGTATTGCTCGTGAAACGAACGAATGGTTTTTCCAGAGTCATCTTTATCGGGCAGTTTCCTCCGCCGGTAAACGGCCTGACATTCATTACCCAGCGCCTTGGGTCGGCGCTTTCGCGCGCGGGCTATGATGTGGCGACCATTAACACCACCGGTCCAGCCGGCAATCGATCGATATTCTTTCATGCGGCGAGGATCGCAAAGATATCTCGAGCCCTGGTTTCAATCGCCTGGAACGCACTTTCGGGCAGATCGCGCGTCTGCTATTTCACGGCTGAGGGCGGACATGGGCTGATCTACTCGGTCATGATAGCGAGTTGGGCTCGCCTGTTCCGTGTCCGCATCTACA
Organism: Bradyrhizobium canariense; assembly: GCF_900105125.1. Taxonomy (NCBI): domain Bacteria; kingdom Pseudomonadati; phylum Pseudomonadota; class Alphaproteobacteria; order Hyphomicrobiales; family Nitrobacteraceae; genus Bradyrhizobium; species Bradyrhizobium canariense. The sequence continues at coordinate 7,627,057 of NZ_LT629750.1, forward strand.
TTCATCACCATAGTTTCAGTTATATCGTTCGGTGGCAGCCGCTGATGAAGCTGCTGCTCGCTCGCTCGGGTGCAAAGGCGGTTCATATATTCCTTTCCTCCGGAATGGCGCAGGATCTGGCAAATCGGTACGGGCAGGCGATCAATTCGCTGGTTGTGTCCAACGCTGCGTTCGTAGACGCCGCGGCGTTGCAAGCCCCGTCCCTGAAAACCAGGGAAATCACGATTGGCTTGCTGAGCAACCTCACGGCGGACAAGGGTCTCTATGAATTCCTGCAGATTGTCCGTGTTGCAAAGCAGCGCTCGCTGCCAATCCACGGGGTGCTCGCCGGACCAGTTGCCCGAAACACAGACAAGATCGCGCTCGAAGCGGCGAAACTGGAGTTGGGGGAGTATCTGGACTATCGTGGCCCCGTCTATGACGGAGAGAAAGCGCGCTTTTTCAAAGATGTTGATGTTTTCGTTTTTCTGACGAGCTATCTGAACGAGGCGCAACCAACCGTACTGTTCGAGGCTATGGCGCAGGGCATCCCTGTCATTTCCTATGACAGGGGATGTATTCGTGCCCAGGTGGCCGGAGGCGGACACGTGTTTCCCGAGGGTGGGGATATTGTTTCAGAAGTGTTGAAGATCCTCGAGGGTTACTGCCAGGACCCAGACTGTCTCGCGACCGAAAAGAACGCAGCGTTGAGTCAGTTCGAAGACGAGCGGCGTACCAGCCAGGAGCGGGTTGCCAGCCTCTTCGAAGCAACGCCAGAGCAAGTTGTGGCCCTCAATCATGAATCGCAATGATAATTAATCGTCAGAGTTTCCCGCGTTCGCCGATGCAAGAAATGCTGGCGGCCTTGGCTCGCTCGGTCTGCGGGCCGCCCCGTTTTCGTACGGCGGCGCAGGAATTCGTCCGATACCGCATCGAAGGAGCTCGGCGCATCGTCATTTTTCCGGCGGTTGCGAAAGATTTGCTGGCGTTAACAGGATGTCAGGGCCTGGCCGTCGCCATTTGTCTCACATTTGCTGCAGCGGACGCGCGAGCGGCCGATGCCGCTCTCACACCCTCTGCGCCTTCCGCCGACGCCTGCCTGCCCATTGACATGCCAGACAGGGATTCTCTTTTCTCCGCGCCCAAAAAGGTTTTTGCCCATTATTTCAACCGCTTTCCATTGTCCTTGGATAATAAGGAAGCGAGTGTTGATTACTATGCGACCGAATATCTGAACCCTGAAGGCGAGCGCGGCAAATGGCGTGCTGAAGGTGGCTTTTTGCGCAGCCGTCCCTTTCCGGTGCCGGTGGGGCCGAACTCGGAGTACGTCATCGAAAACCTCAAGAGGGAAATCAGGCTCGCGCTTTCGCGCGGCATTACGGGCTTCACGTTTGATATTTTGGCTCTCGGTGACATCCAGCCGGGATCATATCTACCCAATATGCTGAAGGCTGCATCCGAGGTCGATCCTCGTTTTCAAATCGTTTTAATGCCTGACATGGCATCGTTGGGGCCCAACACGGATAATCTGATAACGATTATCAAGACCTTGTATGACCAGCCGGGACTTTTGCATTTCTCGGACGGACGTTTGGTGATCGCGCCGTTCCTGTCAGAATCCGTTTCGCCTGAAGCGTGGGGCGCCCTGAAATCGCAATTGGCGCAGGATGAGCTCAAGATCGCATTCGTGCCAACGTTTCTGAACCAGAAGTATATTGCGAAGTATAAGGCCGTAAGTGATGGCTTTGGTACCTTCGGTACGCCTCTTCCGCGAGAGGGAGCCACAATCAAGACTGGCGCCTTGGCCGCTCATGCGGAAGGAAAATTATTCATGGCCGGTATCAGTGGCCAGGGTTATCGCCCGAAGGAATATCGCTACTGGGAAGCTCAGGGTAGCCTAGCCTATCGTAATTCGTGGCTTGGCGCCATTGGAGGCGGTGCGGACTGGATACAGCTCACGACGTGGAATGATTTCAGTGAGTCGACGCAAGTCTTGCCCTATACGGACCGATCGGGCTCATCAGGTACCGGCTATTTCAACTTGACCGGCTTTTATGCGAGCTGGTTCCTGACCGGAAAAGCGCCGTCGATTACCCACGATGTTCTCTATTATTTCTATCGCAGGCAATCGCTCGGCGCCACGGCTCCAAAGGCCGGGCAGCAAGTGAAGAACGCGGTTTTCTGGCCGTTCGGACGGGACATCATTGAAGTGCTGGGATTCCTGAAAACGCCAGGCACGCTCGAGATATCAATCGGCGACAAAAATTATACAAAGGAAGTCGATGCCGGCATACAGTCGTTTTCCGTGCCGCTGGGCGCCGGAACGCCGCACTTTTCACTCTTGCGCGACAACCATACCGTGATTTCCTTTGAAGGGACGACGCCGATCGTTGGAGAATCTGACCTGCCGGGTGGGTATGCTGACCTTACCTACTGGAGCGGCAGCGCCTCGTCGGGTGGGACGTGTTTTACCGACGCGATTCGGTGGTGACCAGTGCTTCTTAAAAGATCGAGATCAAATATTCCGATGCAAGGCCGGCCTGGAAAACGACTTGACTGGATCACCCTGGTCTATGGACTCGGGCTTACGGCCTTTCTGCTCGTCGTATTTGGTCAAGCGACGAATGCAATCTATGACTATCCGGTGGAATTTCTACTGTGCTTTATCAATGGCGGCCTTTCAATTTGGGGGCAATTGCTGTCGGTGCGACGAGAGGCCTCTATTCACTTTATCTCCTTCTTCTTTTGTTTTCTGTTTATGTCCGCCGCTCCGATTGTTCAGTTCGGGGCTTACAATGCCACAATTTTCGGAGTTGGCCATTTAGCTTTGTGGGCTGCTGCGAACGCGCTGGTGTTTACGTCTATCGGGATTTTCTACACGTATCGGCTTAAGACGCCTGAGAATGAAGCCAAAACACCGGCCAGAAGATCAGTCCCCCCCTCGGGCATAAATTACTTCCTGGTATTTGCGACAACGATCTTCGCCTCGGCTACTGCGATCGTGCTGTTCAGAAACGTTCTTTTCACAAGTCGTACTGATTTTTATGACGAAACGCTGAGCATTTTTGGCGACGCACCAACGGCGATGTTGGCAACGACTTTTCTGCTGTCGACCCCACTATTCGCGGCGATCATCGGACTGCGGGCTTCGATCGCTAGTCGCAATGCGATATGGACCATATTATTTTCCGGCGCCTGCGTGATGGCTGCGGTCCCGAACAACCCTGTAATCCAGCCGCGATATCAACTGGCAGGCCTGGCGTTCTTTTTGATCGACTACATGTTTTATGGAAAAAAGACCAAGGCATTGGTAGTTCTGTTGATTGCGGGTGTCTTGCTTGGTCCGGCTTTTCAGTCGTTTCGGCACAGTGATCCGACCGACCAGAGTTCATTTTCTTCGGATGAAAATAAGCTGGTTGGTGAAACGCTTCTTGCAATGGACTACGACGCATTTTCGATGTCCTGCTATACGGTACTGACCGTGGAGAATGACGGGATTTCGTGGGGGTCAAATATTGTCGGTGCGGTGCTGTTCTTTGTGCCACGAGCCTTGTGGCCGGGAAAGCCGCCACCAACGTCCTGGGTAATTTACGATATGATGTCGCACTTTTCTGACGTGCGGACAGACAATCTTTCAACGCCGCTAATGGCCGAGGGGTACTATGCATTCGGATGGTTGGGCGCCTTGGGCATAGGTGTCCTTTATTGGTGGCTTGTTTCCGGAGTTATCGAATTCTCTCGGGAAAAATTTGATTCGTGGTTGTTCTTGTTCCGTTGCGTATTCGCCGGCCTCGTATTGATAATTCTGCGTGGAACGCTAACCGTCGGTGTCAGCGCTCTCGCGAGTTACTGTGTAGCTGCGGCGATTCCATTGTTTTTAATTAGGAGCCGCTTTGGGATACCGCGCTCTCTCGCTTCAACCCCTGAGCGTCACGCCTCGACGTTGCGAACACGAACTAAGTATTCCCATTCACCAGTTAAATCAGCGCGTCTCGGGGGTGACTGATTAAATGGCGACGAAAATCGCGTTCTTGGTCTTGGCTCATGGCGATCCGCATCATCTTGTGCGGTTATGCGCTTCAATAGGCCCGTATGACGACATCTTCCTTCACGTTGATCGTAAGACTCCAGATGACTTCTTTGCAGTTTCGCTCCCTTCAAATGTGCGGCTTGTTCAGCCCCGTACCGCCGTGCAATGGGCAGACGTTTCAATCGTGCACGCAACGCTGTCGCTCATCGAGAGCGCACTTGCCTTCTCGGATGGCTATCTGCGCTTGGTTTTGCTTTCCGGCGCCTGCTATCCGATAAGGCCGGTAGAGCGATTGCGCGAGCACTTTCTCGCGCGGCCAAATCAAAACGAAATAAGATACGTGAATCTTTTGGAAGGCCCAGAAAGTGCATTGCGTCGAATATCGCGCTGGCACTTTCGTCGGCCGCTGGATAGCAAGATCCGCAACGAAACGCTAGTTGGCGCCGCCAGCAGAGCTGTCCGTAAGATTGCATATTTGGCAGGTCGGTCTGTGGATGACGGATTTAAACAGTATTTTCCTGATCTCGTTCCATACTTTGGAAGCCAATGGTGGGCGCTGACGCCGGCTGCAGCGAATTATGCACTCGAGCGTTCGAAAGCTGCCCCCGAACTCCTTGCTTACATGCGCCACTGCTGGGCGCCTGACGAGGTGTATTTTCATACCGTGCTTGGTAACTCGGAATATGCCACTTCGCCGGAGCCGTATACGCAAGACCTTTCGCGCCTCGGAAATCTGCACATCGTTCAACGGGCTGCGTCCAAGATATTTCAATATTCCGACCTGCCTGAAGTGATGGCGAGCGACGCATTCTTCGTTCGCAAGTTGGCGACCGGAGTATCCGATCAACTTGCTGACGCGATCGATCAGAAGCTTCTCAATTCTCGAGAGAGTTCGACAGTAACATTTTAGTCGACGGTTGATGTAAATCGAACTCGGAGTGAATTGCTTTCGGGGTGTTGGGTTTATTTCGAATCAGGATGGCCGGGATCGGTCGCAAATTCGCCTCCCGAAATTAGGAATCCGTGCCAGGTGAAAAAAGGAAAGGCAATGAATTGTGTCTAACGAGCTTGATGCCGTTATCACCACCTGGTTCGTCTCGGATGATCCAGAGCATGCGTCCTTTTTTCCCCAGATCGGGGGGTCATCGGAAACAACAGAAGCCAAGGCAATTTACTGGCGCTGCATACTCTGCTTTTTCGCAAGCAGCATAGCCGTGAACCCACGCAATACCCATGTCTTGTTTACAAATTCAAAATTACCGATTGTGGACGGCGTCGACGTGGCTCAGGCGTTTGATCAATGGCAGGTGAGGGTTGTCTATCTTCCGATCAGCTATCGTTTGCCGCGCGGAAGAGTGGAAGCGTGGGGCAATCAATTCTACATCTTTGATATAATCAAATATCTGGCGGAATTTTGTGAAAACGAATGTTATCTGGTCCTCGATAGTGACTGCGTTTGGGTGCGACCTGTGACTGAGCTTGCAAAGGCGATCGGTCAACATGGCGTGTTGACTTATCTTATTGACGACCGGGAACATCCAGAGGCCGAACCAATCAACGGATTATCGCGGCAAGGCATGGCTCGTTTTCTTGGCAGCGTGGGAGGTAAGCCCCGAGATTCGATTCCCTATTGTGGTGGCGAAATCTTTGCAGCAACTCGTGACGAAACAAAGCGGCTGGCGGGACAAATCGATCGCGTCTGGGCGCATGTTCTCGCCGATGAAAAAGACACGCCAAAAGAGGAAGCGCATTTGTTGAGTATTCTGTATGCGATGAATGAATACGAAGTTGGAACCGCCAACTCCTTTATTAAACGCATTTGGACGACCTTTAAGCGCAACAACGTTGAGGCTTCGGATGTCGACCTCACCATTTGGCATCTTCCATCTGAGAAAATGTTTGGCTTCCGACGTCTGTTTCGCAAGCTCGTGACTGGCCGGCATAATTATCGCGACCCCGCCGCCCTGGGTTTTCGTCCGGACGTTTACGGGTTGACGATGGGTCTTCCTCGCCGGAGTGCAAGTAAACTGGTACGCGATATTTCGGCAAAGCTCTTACAGAGGTTATATTCGCTCGACACGACGAAGCGGTTGCGGGCGGGTGTATCCATTTGGAACAAAAGTGGAACTTCGCGGTAGTATTCCGGTGGCGATTGGCTAGGACCTTTCGGTCTCGTGTCTTTTGACAGCGACATATCGCCCAAACCAGAGGATCGATTGAGGGTTTTTATTATCGCTCCGTCCCTGCATAATTCTGGTGTTTGCCGAATCTGGCGCGGGGTCTTGAGTTTCTGGTTCCATTAGCCAAGGCGGTTAAGCTGTGCGTTGTAACGGCCTGAATGTGCGCTACTTTAAGTGGAGGCGATAGTTTCGCTGCGCAAAGCCGCCTCGTAATCAGCAGCCGCGCCAATGCTCGAAGCGACGGTTGAGTGCCATCAGGGTTGCTTCAGCCGCGGGAATTTTTCAGTAGGTAGTTTCGGGGTGAGAACCTACAATTGAGCCGTATTTACAACTTATCGGCCCCAAGATTTCATGGAATGGCCGCAAGATATCTGATGTGTGAAGTGATCATGCCAAGAAAAGCGATACCGTATTCAAGCCCTGTCGTTAGCAAGGTACGGCGTCTATGCATGAGCTCCCGAAGAGGGAGCGCGGCAGCTTTGGGCAAGGTCATTTCGCTGTGAATCTGAACAGCGAGAGCGTGTCCGGGCACGAAAAGGACGTGTCCCCAATCGCGCGGGCAGGGCATCCGGCGCGCGGACTTCGAAGCGGCACAGATAAGCAGGCCGTCGCTTTTTTTACTCATGTGTTTAATCCTGCAATTGAGCTTCGTTATCGAAAGCTGAAGGAAGAGTTGGGCAGTCGGGCGCAGATCTTTATCTTCGCGCCGTTGGGCACTTCAGTTCCTCATCAATATCTGGATGAAACCTATTTTTTCGACTATGACAGCCTCCGCTCTGGAGCGGTCCGCGTTAACGGCGACAAGATCATTCCCGGGAATGTACACCTGGCCCAGCTTGATTTTTATCGGCATCATCCTGGGTTCGACTACTACTGGTTTATTGAATATGACGTCGTCTTTACGGGAGATTGGGCCACGCTGCTGGCTGCGGTAGAGAATGATCCCGCTGATCTTTTAGCCGCGCATGTTCGCAGCCTGGAAGAGGAGCCCGCATGGCCGTGGTGGGAGACACTCGAGCTTCCAGGCTGTTCTCTGTCTCAGGCAGAATGGTTAAGGGCGTTTTTCCCGGTCTATCGGATTTCGAACGACGGCCTTCGCAGTGTGGATGAGCATGTAAAGTTGGGATGGTCAGGTCATTTTGAAGGGCTCATTCCCTGCATCATCCGGGCCGCTTCCCTTTCAATTTCTGATCTCGGCGGATCCGGCAGGTGGACACCGCAGGACAGACGTCACCGTTTCTACAGCAGCTTCTCGTCTGATGCCGGCGTATCGCTGAACGCCGGAACACACCGTCACAGGCCGCCGCTTCAATTACCTCTCGTGCGAAGAAATACCATTTTTCATCCAGTAAAAGCTGGCTCTGCTGAGCAAAAAAAAGGGGTGGTCGAATTCGTGAAGCATCAATACCTCCGCGAGCTTCCGGTTCGTTGTGCGATTTCTCTTTACTATAATTTACTCTCGCTTTGGCCGCTTCCACATAAGACGGAAAAATCGATCAAGGAATCGACTGATGTCGGTTAATCCCATCTTTGCAACGCGCGTTGCCAGCCTGTTTATGGCCTAGAATAAGGGCGGCTAGTGCATCCAGCACCGGATGGCGTCGCCGCGGTAACGTAAATCAGGTATATGATCAGCACTGAAATTAACGCGGTTCGTGTTCGTTACATTGCGCAATTTGCCGGGCATCAGTCCTGGATCAAAGTCGGATAGAAGGGGCTTATGACCACCGAACTAGCGAGCAGCGACCGCCCATCCGAGATAACGGTCGCCCATATGCGCGAAGATTGGCTTCCTCTCAGTGAGAATTGGCTCCATAGCCTGCTGACGCACTTGCCTGATGGGGTGAAGAATCGCGTCGTGTGCGAGAGAGCCTTGAACCTGGACAAGTTTCCAGTCGATTCCATCCATGTAACGATGACCAGCCGATGGCTTCGTTCCCTTGCATTCAGGCGGGGGCTCGGCAAGTTCGTGCGTCGCTATGCGCGCGCCGATGTACTGCGCAGCATCTCGCCTCATATTATGCACAGCCATTTCGGTCAAAGTGGCTGGGAGAGTGTCGCGATAGCACGGCGATTGCGCGTTCCCCACATCGTTAGCTTCTACGGTTACGATGTGAATTTGCCGGATCGAGAAGACAGGTGGCGTCGCCGTTATCGCGAAATGTTCGATCAGGCGTCTGCGGTGCTTTGTGAAGGCCCGCACATGATGGAGCAGATCATCGCCCATGGCGCGCGCCGAGAGCAGATGCGGCTGTTTCGGCTCGGTATTGCGCTCGATCGCTTTCCGTATCGGCCGCGCACATGGGCAAGGCAGGAGCCGTTAAGGGTGCTCATCGCCGGTCGGTTTGTCGAGAAGAAGGGAATGCCGTATGCCATCGACGCGCTTGCGCGCATTGCATCCCGCATACCGCTCGAGATTCATCTGGTTGGAGATGCCTACGAGAACGCTGCGAGCCAGGCTGAGAAATTACGCATCACGGAAGCGATCGAACGCGGTGGCCTCGCCGACCGTGTCGTCAGCCATGGCATGATTCCGTACGGATCCCTCATCGAACTGGCCTACCGTTGTCACGTTTTTGTTTCGCCCAGCGTCCGGGCCGCAGATGGCGATACCGAAGGTGGTGCTCCCGTTGCTATTGCCGAGATGGCCGCAAGCGGCATGCCGATTGTATCAACAACGCACTGCGACATTCCCTACGCGGTGGGAGGTAGCGATAACGCGATGTTGGCGCCCGAGCGGGATGCGGACGCCTTGGCCGATCTACTGCTCAAGCTCGTCGAGAATCCAGGCAGCTGGCGGCCAATGCTCGATCGGGCCCGTGCCCATGTCGAGAATAACTATGAAATCATTAAACAGGGCGGGCACCTTGCCCAGATCTATCGCGAGGTGATTAGCTCGCAACCGAAAACGGATAATGGTTAATATGTTGAATGTATTAATTCTCAACGGCGCCTGTCTTGATGGCGGACGACTTTGGATTGTGAACGGCTTGGGATCATGAAATGACGACGAAAGGCATCATTCTTGCCGGAGGCAGCGGGACGCGCCTTTATCCCGCGACCAGCAGCATCAGCAAGCAGCTCCTGCCGATATATGACAAGCCAATGATCTATTACCCGCTCAGCACGCTCATGCTGGCTGGCATCACGAAGATTCTGGTGATCACGCGGCCGGACGAACAGGCGCTGTTCGCGAATCTGCTGGGTGACGGAACGCAATGGGGATTGAACATAAGTTATGCGGTTCAGGCGGAGCCAAAGGGCATCGCCGAGGCCTTTATCATTGGTGAATCCTTCATCGGCCAAAGTCCCGTCGTTCTCGTGCTCGGTGACAACATCTTTTATGGCGAGGGACTTGGACGGATACTGCAGGGCGCGATTGATATTGAGCACAGCGCACTGATTTTTGCCTACTATGTCACCGATCCGGAACGATATGGTGTCGTGGAATTCGATGCCAAAGGAACGGTTGTCAGCCTGGAGGAAAAGCCCGCGATCCCCAGATCGTCATACGCGATAACCGGGCTGTATTCCTACGACTCGCGCGTTTGCGATGTCGCGCGGAACACCAGGCCCTCCGCCCGAGGCGAGCTGGAGATCACCGCGATAAATCAATGGTACCTGTCGGAAGGCAATTTGCGCGTCGTGACATTGGGGCGGGGCATCGCCTGGCTGGACACAGGAACGCACGACGCGCTGCTGGAAGCGTCCAATTTCGTCGCGAGCATCGAACGGCGCCAGGGGCTGAAGATTGCTTCACCTGAGGAAATCGCCTACCGACGCGGTCTTATCGACGAGGAACAGCTGCTGCGTCTTGCCAAGCCGATGCTTTCCACGGACTACGGACGCTACCTGACAAAGCTGGTTCTCGCGGAAAAAAGGTACTTCAGCGAATGAGGGACAAACTTCTTATATTCGGTTCGCCGAAAATCGAGCAGGACGAGATCGACGGGGTTCGGTCGGTCATGGAATCGGGGTGGCTGGGGACCGGCCCAAAGGTAGCGCAGTTCGAGAAAGACTTTGCGGCGTACAAGGGAGTCCAGCAGGCTGCTGCCGTGAATTCGTGTACCGCGGCGATGCATCTCAGCATACTTGCCGCGGGCATAGGGCCGGGTGATGAGGTCATCACCACGCCGATGACGTTCTGCGCCACAGTAAACGTGATCATTCATGCTGGCGCAACGCCGGTCCTGGCGGACGTTGATCCCAGGACATTCAATATCGATCCGGCGCGTGTGCAGGAAAAAATCACGTCCCGAACCAAGGCAATTGTCCCCGTGCATTTCGCCGGCCGTCCCGCCAACATGGATGCGCTCTGTTCGATTGCCAGCCGGCACGGACTCAAAATCATTGAAGACTGTGCCCATGCGATCGAGACCGAGTACCACGGCCAGAAGGTAGGCACGTTCGGTGACTTTGGCTGTTTCAGTTTTTATATAACCAAGAACGTCGCGACGGGTGAGGGGGGGATGGTGCTGGCGCGCAAGGAGGATGACCATGCGCGCGTAAAAACATTGAGCCTGCACGGAATGAGCCGTGATGCCTGGAAGCGTTTTGGCAACGAGGGATATCGGCACTATCAGGTGACCGAGGCGGGTTACAAGTATAACATGATGGATATGCAGGCTGTGATCGGCGTCGAGCAGCTCCGAAAGGTCGAACCATTTTGGCGACGACGCGAAGAGATCTGGCATCGCTATCAAAATGCCTTCGCGAATTTGCCATTGGGTCTGCCCGCGAACGCAGAGCCCGACACCCGTCACGCATATCATCTCTACACGGTGCTGGTGGATGAGGCCCGCGCCGGGATTTCACGCGACGGCTTCTTGAATGCGATGACCGCCAACAACATCGGCGTCGGAGTTCATTATCTGAGCATCCCGGAACATCCCTATTACCAGGAAAATTACGGATGGAAACCAGATGATTATCCGAATGCCACCCGCATTGGCCGTCAGACCGTGAGCTTGCCTCTGTCGCCCAAGCTGACGGACGCTGACGTGGAAGATGTGATCGAAGCGGTCAAAACCGTTCTCGGAAAATGAGCGCATATAAGAGCTAGCCGTCGACCTGCAGACCTGAACTTCGATTGCTCCAAGCAGGAGCGATTATTGTCCGAGGGGTGGAGGAGCCATTCATATCTAACAGGTACAATTCGTGTCTCTCAGACGAGCAGCGACAAAAGGAGTAAAATGGACAGGCGCCTCAGGGGTCGCGGTGTCTGCCTTGCAGTCTTTGCGTCTTGTCATAGTTGCACGCCTGCTGTCGCCCGAGGATTTCGGCCTGATGGCCATGATAATGGTCCCGATGGGGTTCGCCGGAACATTTGCGGACACGGGGTTCAGCGATGCCATCATATACCGTCAGGAAACCACGAAAGAGCAGGTCTCGTCCTTATACTGGACGACCTGGCTTACCGGCCTGATCATTTTCGGTGTGCTGATCGCCGCGACCCCGCTCGCGGCTCAATTCTACCGCGAGCCGCGTATTAATTCCCTGCTGCCCTGGACGGCCGTTTACTTTTTGATAGGGCCTGTAGGCCAGCAATTTAAGAGTCTCCTGCAGCGAGACCTTCGGTTTCGCGAGATCGCAGCGATAGAAATCGCCGCGGCGGTGGCCGGTACAATCGCTACCATTGGGCTGGCGCTGCTTGGCTATGGCATCTACGCGTTGATTTTCGGCCAGTTGCTGAGCGGCGCGGTGGACTCTGTGCTTCTCGCTGTTGTGGGATGGAAGAAATGGGCCCCAAGCCTGCATTACCGGCTGAGGGATCTCAAGGAGTATGCGAGCTTCGGCGCTTATCAAATAGGTGAACGCTGCGCAAATATGTTCTCCTCCAATGTCGATTATCTTTTGATAGGCCGTGTACTCGGGCCCGTGGTGTTGGGCCCTTACACACTAGCCTATCAATTGATCGTTGCGCCGGTGCTGCGGATAAATCCAATTCTCACCCGGGTCGCGTTTCCGATTTTTGCAAAGAGGCAAAACGATCCCGCCGTCCTGAGAACCGGCTATCTCGAGATTTCAAAGTTCCTTGCCCTTGTCTCGTGCCCGATACTTGTTGGCGTGGCCGCGGGCGCGCCTGTTTTTGTGCCGGTATTGCTTGGAGATCGCTGGAGCGCCGCCATTCAATTGGTCGAGATCCTGGCTCCTGTGGGCATCTTGAAGACGTTTGCAAACCCAAGCGGCTCGATTTTGCTCGCGAAGGGCCGAGCGAATCTCAGTTTCTGGCTAAATGTTTATGTGGCCGTTGAGTACCTGATCGTTTTCTCGATTTTTGTTAAGTCTGGTACCACGGCTATTGCTGTGGCTTACTTGATCATGGGGTTTATAAACTTCATCTTGGGTCAGGTTCTGATTAACTATCTGCTTGGTTTGACCTGGAGAACTTATTTGGGCGCGATTGCCAGCTGTACGGTTTCGGCGCTGGTGATGGGCATTATCGTTCGGTTTAGCTGGTATGTGATTGAACCAAAGATCGGTGTCAGCCTGCTCTCCGCGGCATTGCTCGTGTTTATCGGGGCGGTTGTTTACTCTCTTTGCATTCTGGTTTCGGAACAATCTTACGTCCGGAATATGATCAACTTAGTCAGATTTGAGCAGCAAAGTAGATGACGGGTGTTGTCGGGTTTACAGTCGCTAATGGCGGCAGCGAGGAAGATGTCCGCAAGCTCAACGCCATGTGGAATCTTATCGCGGGCGAATCGAAAAGCGACGTGGTCGATCTGCATCGGGACGAGCACATTGTCTGCGCTTTTGATCGTCCGAATGTGTCGACTGAATGCGCGGCGTATATTGGCGAGGATGTTGCGGTCTGGCTTGATGGCGACATATTCGATTTCGGAACTTCTCTAAAAGGATTGGATCCGGAGGCAAACGCAGCGTCAGTTATCGCCGGCCTTTACCGGAGAGATGGCCTCGAAGTTTTCAAAGCGATCGATGGGGTCTTCGCCGTTGTCATTTATGATCGCGCCCGCAAAGAACTGCATCTCGTTAATGACCGGTACGGGCTTCGCCAATTGTACATTTGGCGCTCGACAAACGGGGGCGTGGTATGGGCCTCGAAGTTGCGCGCGTTTTTGGAGGCGCCAGGCTTTACGCCTCGAATAGATCATTCCGCGCTCCACGATTTCATCGAAATCGGTTACATGACGGAAGACCGAAGCTGGTTCGAGGGTGTCACGCTTCTTCCGTCGGCTTCGCTGCTGACCTGGGATATTCGCGGCCAGGGCATCACACTGCAGCGATATTGGTGGTGGGATAGGATCAAGCCCTTCAGTGACCGCATCAACGAGAGCGAGATTGCGGAAGAGTTGGGAAATCGCTTTGCCGAGGCCGTCGAACGGCGCGTTCGGCCGAATGAGAACGCTGGATTATTCCTGAGCGGGGGACTCGATTCGCGGGCAATCCTCGCCGCTATGCCGAACGATAGCGACCCCGTTCACGTGATGACCTTTGGGGTTGATGGTTGCCTGGACCGAATACTTGCGGCACGGGCGGCAAGCGTGCGGGGCGCGGTGAGCCACCAATTTGCGCTGGATGACAGGAATTGGCTGTCGCCACGGGTCGAAGCTGTCTGGCTAAGCGATGGTCAACACGACCTCATGCACATGCATGGTATCGAGGCCGTGCCGCTCATCCACGGTCATTTTGATGTTAATATGACCGGATTTGGCGGAGACAGTACTATTGGAGGGAGCTATCTCCGCGGGGACGCGCTCGACTGTCAGATCACCGCAGAGCGTGCTGCGAAATTTATGGGATGTAACCCCAGTCGACTTGAGATCGGCAACCAATATTCGTCACTAAATAAATTGGACTATTATTTTCTCCAGAACAGAGTTCGAAGATTTTTGTACGGCGCCGTGGCACTTTCGACGCCATTAGGATTGCCTAGCCGAATGCCTTTTTACGACAACAGACTCATCGAGTTTGTTTATTCGTTACCAGATACTCTTCGCTATGGTAGTCGCATCTATCGCAGGATGCTGCTCAGCAGATTTCCCGAATACTTTGGATCGATCCCCTGGCAGAAAACGGGAGTTCCGATCGGTTATCCGGACAAGCTCACAAAACTGATCCATTATGGAAAACGGGTTCGGCGCAAGCTCTCTGTTTTGACAGGGGGGCTGGTGGCGAATCCATATCATTTGCACGGTTTTTCAGATTATGACGAGTGGATCAGGAATGAGCCGGCTCGCTCGTTTTTTGATAAATTGTTCAGCAATCCTGAAGCGCTCTATCCAGCATATTTGCCCCGAGAGACGGTTAAATCATGCTGGGATAATCATTTGGCGGGAAAGAATAATTCTCAGAAGCTTTGCAGATACGCGACGTTTGAGATCTGGCTTCAACAAGCGTTTGAAAAGAAAATGCGGCCAGTTTAGGCGTTTGGTGAAAAAGCTGCGAGCGGTGGCCCGCATGTATGGGCAGCGAGAGATTGGTCGGCCTAATGGACAAGGAATAACATGGATCGCGGACAAATTGATTGGGACGGTGCAGCGGGGTTTGGTAGTTCCCTGCGCTCTGCGATCGACCCGAATGACGTCGACGGGATCAAGAATCGGCTGATTGATCAAATCCATTGGCAAGCCCTAAGGCGCCAGCTCCCGCGATCTGGAAGACTTCTCGACGTCGGATGTGGGGTAGGTCGTATGGCGCAACGCGTATGCACGCGGGGTTTGGATTATACCGGTGCGGATATTTCCCGGAAGATGATTGAAACGGCCAAGGCCGCGAACGAGAAGACTTCTGCCAAATTTGTGCACTTGGCAGAGAGGCCGATGCCGTTTGATGAAGCCGAGTTCGACCTGATCCTCACCGTGATGGTCTACCAGTATGTGGTCGGCGGCCCGGACAATGCGTCATTTGTTGACGAGTTACGGCGGGTTATTCGTCGCGGTGGCCGGTTGATAATGATTGAGCAAGGTTCACTGAGCGGACAGCGCTCAGGCACAGTGTCACGCACGACAACGCCAGACGATTATGTCAGGGCTCTATCTCCTCATTTTCGGGTCGACCAGATTAAGCGCATTCGTTCGTCGGAGTTTTCGAGGGCTACTCATCGGCTTTTTTCTGTCGCAAAGCGCAGCACGATCGCCAAGCGCATCGTGGTGCCGATAGCTACGGCGATCGAGTATCACGGCACGAGGTGGCGCGGTGAGGCATATTTTCGATCGGTGCCTTACTTCGATATACTTATATCGGCAACGGCTGTGAATTAGGTTTGTTTTAGAGGGGATTTCCTACATTGACTTCCATCCACGTCAAAAGTTGTAGGAGGTATTCGCAAGCTATCACCGCAGTACCTTTATGGATTTAGATAACCGTCATGACACCTGAGATCGTTAATATTCGTACCGCCGCTGACAGTGAGTGGGATACGATCTGGAGTGAATGCCGACACGCAACGTTCTTCCATAGCCGGGAATGGGCCGAGATTTGGCACAAGTACACGGATGGAAAATTTCGCCCCGACGGTCGCCTTGTCGTATTTGACGATGGGCGGGAGGCATTGTTGCCGCTTTCTCTTGAGCGGCAGTGCAAAAATCTGGTGTCGATATTTCATAGTTCACCGGCTGGAACCGCCGGCGGATGGATATCACGGGATGAGCTGTCGCCCGGACATGCACAGGCGCTCATCAAATATCTACGGAGCCTGTCTGGACTTTACTGGCGCTTGAATCCACATGACCCCAACGCTGAAAATATCCAGTCGATTTTCAATGAACCCGCCGACACCTTCTTGATCGAGCTCGATGGCTCAAGAGACAATCTTTTGCGCTCCTGGGCGAGAGGCGCGCGCGATGCGGTAAATCAGGCCAGGCGGGCCAATGTCAGGATCAGGCGCGGGGCCAGCGTTTCGGATTGGAGAGCTTATTTCGAAGTCTATGAGGATAGTCTTCGGCGATGGGGTGAAAAGGCAACCTCAAGATACACGTTCGAGCTTTTCGAACTGCTTCGCGCCAGCGACAGCGGGCACGTTCACCTTTGGCTGGCCGAGCATGATGATCGAGTTATAGCTGGGGCAGTCAACTTCGTGTCGCGGGAAATCGTGATCGGTTGGCACTTGTCGGTCCTCGAGGCGACATTCAAGTTCCGGCCGGTCAATCTTCTTTTGTTTGAGTCTATCGCTGAGTATTCAGAACAGGGTTTCCGTTGGTTTGATCTGGGAACGAGCGGCGGCCACGAGAACGTCAGTGACTTCAAACGACGCCTTGGATCGGTGTCGACGCCCGCGCCGCTGTTTACCCACCGGTCCCGTGTAACGCGCGCCGTTCTGAAGGCGCAGCGGCTGAAGGTCAAGCTTCTTGGCTAGCTATTTTGCGTAGCCATGAAGCCACTGCTGGCGTGAAACGGCATCGAAATTCTTCCGACCATCTATTTGTCGATGGCTTTCAACTGGCGGCATTCGCTTTTTTGAACCGCCAGAATCTCCTCAGGTCTGGTCCCGCAAAATGGGCGCTGTAGCTATCATCATTCTTGTGTTCCCAGTCATAGCGAAACTGATACTCCGTCGGATTTTCCTGACCGGAATTCAGGTCCGAAGTAAAGAAGCGAACGACGTCGAACTTATTTTCCCGCGCGATACGCTCCATGTAGAACGGCGACGGCCGGCTGCCAGTCCCCTCCAGTGCCTCTTCATCCATCTCTTGATTGCCGGCGCAAAAGAAGATTTTTTCTGGATCGGTAGAATCGCAAACAACGGTCTCAAGCACCATGTCATCGGCAACTGAGAAACAGCACTTGAGATGCGACTCGACATTCCGGAGATGGTAGATCAGTCCAAAATTGATAATCAGGTCAAATCGCCCAAAACCGGAGAAGTCCTGCTCCAGGTTGAATTGTTCGAACCGGATATTGGGAAGTTTACGATGCTTGAGGCTTGCAAAATTCACATTCTGAATTCGCCCATCTAGGCACAAAACGTTAGCTCCCAATTCAGCAAAAAAAGCGCCGATATCGCCGTGACCCGCACCGAGCTCAAGTATCTTCTTCCCCTTGAAATAATTTACTCCATATATTTCGAGGAGCTTGTTGCACCGCCTCACCCGCCAATTTTCATACGAGCTGTGAAAAAGGCCTCTTTTATTGATGAGGCCGTTAAGAAAGACGTGCTTGTCAATCGGTGATAGCTGGCGCTCCTGCAACTCAACGCTACGCTTGAGAAGTTCCAGATCGATCTCGTTGGCCGTCTGATATGTCCACACGCGGAGAGCCCGAACGAAGTTTTTTACTTTGGATAACATGCACAAGGTCCACAATGATCTGGTTGCTGCGATTCAGCAAAAAAGCCAAGGAAATCAAGTTTTGACGAGCATCTTACGGTGAGGTTGTTTCGAACACCTTGAAAGGGGCTTCGCTTGGAATTGTAGCGAAAGGGACGCGAGTTGTATGTTCTATTTCGTAAATCTAGCGACGATGGATGATCCTACTCGTTGGTATCGTTAATCACGCAGAGCCCGAGGTGATCGGGTAACTCCCACGAAGCTCGCGCGACAATCCGGGAGTACGATACGGAAGGTTGGACATATCGGAGCGTCAAAAGTGACAGCGTCACTTCCCGGCTGCACTGCCCAATCCAACCCGGCCAGTCTCGTAGCCATTTTGCAGGATGGCCTGCCACCACGCTGTATTGGCAAGATACCACCTAACGGTCTTCTCGAGACCGGACTCGAATGTTTCTCTGGCGGTCCAACCGAGTTTCCGTTCGAGCTTCGAGGCATCGATGGCATAGCGCCGGTCATGTCCCGGACGGTCCGCAACAAACGATATGAGCCGATTCCGGGCACCCGTCGGGGCGGGTTGCATGGTGTCCAGCAGATCGCAGATCAGCTCAACCACATCAAGATTGCTGCGCTCGTTGCGCCCGCCGACGTTATAGGTCTCGCCAATCTGGCCGTGCTGGAGAACCTGCCGTAGCGCGCGCGCATGATCTTCCACATACAGCCAGTCACGCACGTTCTGGCCATCGCCATAAACCGGGAGACTTTCCTCTGCCAGGCCCTTGATGATCATATGCGGGATCAGCTTCTCGGGAAAATGATAGGGCCCATAATTGTTCGAGCAGTTAGTAATGATCGTCGGCAGTTCGTAGGTTTCGCACCACGCCCGAACCAGATGATCCGAAGAGGCCTTGCTTGCCGAATATGGCGAGTTTGGCGCATAAGGGCTCGTTTCCGTGAACATCCCCTCCTGTCCCAGCGAGCCGAATACTTCGTCGGTTGAGACGTGCAGAAAACGAAAGGACTTTCGGAGTGGCTCCGCCAGTTTGCGCCAATGCCGAAGCGCTTCCTGTAGCAGCGTAAACGTTCCAACGATGTTGGTTTGAATGAATTGGCCGGGGGCGTCGATCGAACGGTCGACGTGGCTCTCGGCGGCAAGGTGCATCACCGCGCAGGGTTGATGTTTCTCGAACAGCGCGCGTAGTGCGGGGCCGTCGCAAGTGTCCTGCTTCGCCAACAGATAGCGCGCGGCCGTTGCCTGGGGAATGGATTGGAGGTTCGAAGCGTAGGTTAGCTTGTCGATATTGACGATAAACGCTTCGGTCTCGTCGAGCATATGCCGAATTACGGCGGATCCGATAAACCCCGCCCCGCCGGTTACGAAAATGGTCGAGCCCCTGAAATTCATCTTTGAAAAATCTCGCGCTTTCGGCCCTGAGCAACTTGAAAATCCAAGGAGGTGCTCACCATAGCTGATTTTTGCGATCCTGCCGTGCTTCACTTAGCCGGCACGACAATATTCTGTTCAAATTCCTTCATCGCCGCAGCAGGCGACCGGCCGGCCTTTACCGCGGAATATACGATCGACAGTCGTTCGGCGACTTGCCGCCAATCGAATTTGAGTGCCTGGTGTCTGGCTCCATCTCGTCGCGAACGAGCCAGATCCCGGTCGGCGCAAAGCTGCTTGATCAACTCGAAGGCAGAGACGGCGTCACCCTCTGGAATCAGCCAGCCAGAGTCGTTGCTCATGTAATCGGGTATGCCGCCGATATCGCTCACGATCGCGGGTGTTCCGCAGGCAAGGCCTTCCAGCAACGAGTTGTTGGCGGTGGAGCCTTTGAGAGGCAGGAACAGCAGGTCAGCCTCTTGATACAGTTCGATAAGCCTGGCTTCGGGGATATGGGAGTGCAGGGTGAGGTTTGAGCAACCGGTAAAATAGGGAAATACATCGGGCCGAGTCACGACGTCGAATTGTATGTCGAGATCGTGGTGTCGTGCTTCGTCGATCACCCGATGCGCAACCTCCCAATCTCTCATGTGTTCTCCGACGATAAGGACTCTCAGCTCGTCATGACGTGATTGACGTTCACCCGGCCGAAACCGCGCCGTGTCGATCCCGTGGGGAACATAGACGACCTTGTCCGCACCGAACCAGCGCTCGAAACTCGCTATTTCGCTTCTCGCCAGTACGATTGCCGCGTCGATGCCCTTGATCTCCTTGGCCTGAAAATGCTCGAACCTCGGTGCAGTACGCTCGGCCGGCAAGTGGAAGGTGGCCACCAGCGGACAACGGAGCAAGCTTCGCCAGCGAAGCAGGAAATCCAACTGCTCGTCCCCGTATAGCACGTGCACCACGTCGGGGGGATTGACCATGCTTCCGGCCAGGAGTCGCTGTTCGGCCAACCGGTCTTCCAGCCGATAGTCCAGCAGGTAGGCATCGGTGTTGGCCACGCTGCTCCAGAGCTTCTTAACGACCCGCGACTTATTTCCGGTCAGCCGTTTTTGTTTAATGACTTTTGCGCCGACGGCAGACGCCAGGCGGTCATAGCCCCCGGAATCCGTGTGGTGATCCCACCGTTTGACTAAACACGTAATACGCATGACAAACGATCAACCCGCTCGATCAGAAAGTGTTGGAGCCTCAGCGCCCGGCGCGCTCGAAATCAGCGCTACGCTGGCGACGATGAGACCAAATACCCTGGTGACTACTCCCGAGCCTGCCGCCGTCAGTGACCGAACGACCAGCGTTCGGTTGCTGCCCATGAAATTATCGAGCATTGGCGGCCGAGGGCCCAACAACGTTGTGCGCCATTTCAATAAACGAAGATCTTCATGCTCATGCAACGACCAACTTTATGTTTTATCCATCGGAGTGGATCAACTCATCCACTGTGAAATCTGACGCCGCCTGAATGATGATTGTTTCAGGATGTGTCTGATTTCTTAATTACCAGCTTTGTCCGGCTGCTCTTCAAGTCACCGTATTTATTCCTGCCTGCCGCCCAATACGTCGCTTCACAAGTCCAGTCTCGCGCGTCGCTCCAGGCCCATTTACCTGCCCGCAATGGCACCGACTGTCGAGTACTTAATCGATTCAACCGATCGTATATTCCGGCTTGGTCAGTGCCGGTGTTATTTTGTGGCCCGTGGTTGTGCCGGCGAGAGCGGTAACCGCGATGTCGCGGTTTTCCTAAGCTCGCGGGACGCCACCAGCGTTTGTTCGAGCGCAGCCAGGATAGCCGTCTTGTCCCATCGCGAGAGTGCTATTTCCCGGGCGCCCTTGCCAAGGGCAGAACAGAGTTGGGGGTCACCGGCCAGCGTGCGTACGGCGGCCGCGAGCGCGTGCGTGTCGCCCGGCGGAATGACAAGGCCGGCGCCGGCGACTTCATTGGCCAGTCCCGTGTTCGGCCTGCTCATCGCAATCACCGGCCGGCCGGTGGCGAAAATGCCGCCGAGCTTCGACGGCAGCACCAGATCGGCCGCTTCGGCCTTCTGTGGAATTAAATGAAAATCGGCGGTTCTGAGCAGCTCCGCGAAGCGATCATCCGCCTGCAATCCCAGAAACTGAACATTGGTCAGGCCGGCTGCCAGGCCTTGCAGCGTGGCTTTGTGCGGACCCTCGCCGCACAGGACAAATCGAACATTCGGATCGCTCTGCTGCAACTCTCTGGCAGCCTCGATAATCAGATCGAGGCCCTGCTTGTTGGACATCGTCCCGGAGTAGAGGCCTACGAAATCGGCATCTGCAAGATGAAGTTCTTTTCGGAAGCTCGTGGACCCGTCGCCGGGCGAGATTTGACTGGTGTCGGTCCAATTGCGGAATTCGCGGATCTTCTCAGGGTCCACGCCCTTGTGCGCAAGGCGGTCGAGCATTTGCGGCGAGATCGTCGATACGCAGTCGAAGGATCGCAGGATCGCGCGTTCGACGGTGACCATTCTGCTTCGCAGGCCTTTGTTGCTGAGGATACCGAGATCGAATGCGGCGTCCACCTCGAAGTCCTGCACGTGAAGCCACGAAAATGCGCCGGTCCGGCGCGCGATCCAGGCGGTGAACGCTGCCGACATCAAGGATGGCGCGACCGAAAAAACCACGTCCGGCCGCCAGCGAAGCGATTCTGAAATGACCGGCCACGCGCTCGTCAGCGCAAACGACGCATGATGGACGAGACGCTTGGCGCCCGTGGGCGTTTTGGGGACATAGATCGGTGATCGTTTGACGGATACGTTGTTGATCGTCTCGGCCTGGTAGCGCCAGCTGCGATACGCCCGCGGGATGTTCCATTCCGGATAATACGGGGGCGCGGTTACAACACGAACCTCATGGCCGGCGGAGGCGAGGGATTCGCACAACTCGGTATTGTACTTGGCCACACCTATTAGCTCGGGAGCGTAGTTAATGCCAACCAGCAGAATCCGCATAAAGTAAAGCTCCGACCACCCATCGAGAAAACAACTAACCTGCTCGTCTGCCCCAACAACGTGTTGGGCGGTAACCCGACGGCGACCAGTTGGTAATTTTCATCCAGTCTATTTTAAAGACGATATTCCTTGCCTGACGCGGTGGGCGATTCATCCTTTGTTGTGCAGCGATTCCGCTGAGAGTGCGCTGTTTGGCTGGTCGCAGCTATAACCAACCCGACACGCTCGATCACATCATTTCCTTCAAAAGAGGACGTCAGGGCAAACATATTTACTTGTCCTTCACCCCTAACATTCCGCGCCTGCGAAGTAACACAATTCCGGCGACAGCGTTAACATTGCAGGCGTTTTGTTCGGCTGTTGGTTTCTATCCCGGTCGGCTCTGTCGCGCGGACGGTCGACGGCGGCGCAGGATGTTTTGTCAGGCGGTTCCGCTCAGTAGGCTGTGGTCTGGCGGAGCGCCGTGACGATGGTCTGGAGGACAATTCTCAGGTCGAGTAACGGGCTCCAGTTATTGATGTACCAGAGATCGTGCTCGACGCGGCGCTCCATCTGCTCGATCTGAGTCGTCTCGCCGCGCAGGCCGTTGACCTGAGCCCATCCTGTCAGGCCCGGCTTGACGTGATGCCGGAACGCGTAATTTGCGATCACCTTCTCGTATTCGGAGTTGTGCGACGTGGCGTGGGGGCGGGGGCCAACGAGAGACATGTCGTCCAGAATTACGTTCAATAGTTGCGGCAGTTCGTCGATGCTGGACCGGCGCAGCCAGCGGCCGAGGCGGGTGACACGCGGATCGTTCCGGGTCGCCTGCTGGATCACGGGGCCATCTTCAAGAACGTGCATGGTTCTGAACTTGAAAATATTGAAGGCGCGGCCGTTGAAGCCATTGCGTTTCTGCAGGAACAGCACCGGGCCGCGTGAATCGAGCTTGATCAGCAGCGCGGTGACCAGCATCAACGGCAGTAACGTTATGAGGGCCGCCGTTGCCAGGCCGACGTCGAAGACGCGTTTGGCTGCAAGCTCGGCGCGCGTCATCGGCGCGCGCTGCAGTTCGGTTGTCCAGGTGCTTCCGACATTCGAGATCGGATGGTTCAGGAAGCGTGCCGCGCTCTCATCGGGGATCAGATGAACCGAGATCGGAAGCACAGCCAGCGCGCTCAGAATGCCGTCGATGGCGTGGCGATGCTGCCAGCCGATCAGAAGATAAATGTCTTCGATCTGCTCGCATTTCGCGAGCTCGATGACATCGGCGAGTTTCGACCGTAGCGAGCCGGTGATAACAAGCGAAGAAATCTCATCTTTCGATACCTCGCAGGTTTGGATGGGGTGATAGCCGTAGCGTCGCAGTTCGTTCAGCGGACGAGACGAAGCGTTCAGACCCCGTTCCGTAATAATGATGATCTTTTTCCGCGCGAACGAACCGTTGGCCAGCGCATGGGAAATCCGGTTTGCGACCAGATAGCGCCAGGACAACAGCGTCGCCAGTCCACCGGCGAAGAACAAGGTTGCAGCGCCGCGCGAAAATTCATTGCTGACCTTCAGCGTGAAGGCCACCACGGTAAGCGTGCCAAACACGCCACACCAGATGATGATCGTGTCCCTGGCCTGCCTGGTCAGCAGCGTCAGATTTTTCAGGCGGTAGTTCCGCCGGGCCGCCATCATCGCGGTAAAATTGGCGGCAACGATGATCCCGATCGAGAAGAAGGCTTTTTCGTTGTTGATGTCGCCCGTCGCTATCAAGTGATAGGTCAGGCTGAAGACGAGGCTCGCCAATACGATGAAGACGTAGTCGGCGACCAGGACAGAGTGTTCAATGAATTGGGGGCGGAGCAGCTCTTTCCAGGTTCTTCGCGGAATTTCGCCTGAACCAGGCGGAATCTCCATTGATGCCGCTTTTGCATCGGGCGGCGCGAGTCGCGAAAGACCCGGTACGTTACTCATAAGATGGCCCTGATCTGCGGGTCGCAATATTAATTGGCTAATATTTCGCTAACTCGTTCTATCGATAATTTATCATATATTTTCAACTGGTTGTCACCCTTAACGTTACCGCTTAGGGCGATATTAAAGGTATTATGTTACTAAAAAGACTTCCGTTTGTTTCGAGAGCGCCCGAGTGTTAGTAATTGGCGCATCGATATGGTTCGATGAGCTTGGGGGAGCAGGTTGATGGTTCGCAAGTTTGGCATCCTGGGCGTGTTCGCGGTCGGGTTGATGGTGAGCGCAAGTTCGGCCCTGGCGTTCGGGCCTGTGAACTCGCTCCAGCCGTCCGCTGTCGCGCAACGCGATGTTCTTGATGTGTCGTTTTTCGCTAGGCCATATCCCTTCGGCTTCACCGGCTGGGGACATTGCGTCCGGTACGTCGAGGTCGAAACCCGTTCGGGTCCGCGCCTTCGTCGGGTTTGGGTCTGCCGGTAAACGGCCGGGCTCAGCGCCTCAGACCAGGCGCTTCAGGATTGAGGTTATCGAAAGGCCGATGATCGGGCTTTCCCGCGGGCGCTCCGTTCGGGCGTGATCGTGCCTGATCCACTCCGACGCAATCCAGTCGGCACCCGCAAGTTCGAGACGGCTATCTGGCCTAGCTTGCGCCTGATACCACTTTTAGTTGAGTGGTCAGTCTTCGCACGGCCTAAAAATTCCCCTTGGAATTTTGCGAATCTAAATCCACGATGACACAAATAGAAAATAAAAAAATTGGGGCGGGTGCAGATGGGGAGTTATGGGTACGCTCGTATGGGTGTCGTTGGGGATATGGGGCCTGATTAACTGCATTGTCGCAGCTCGCTTGGCCTCGCGGAATCGCCCAACGCTCAAGTGAGACATTCGCACGGCCTGGTTCGCTGCGGCAAAACGCAAGGACCAAAGAAGCCGGCTGCGGCCGTCTAACGCGCTGGAGAGCATTTTTCAGCCTGACATCTTATGTCTGGCACAGGACTGGCTCAGGAAATGTCTGGCACTGGTAATGTGTCGGCTACTGGAACTCGTGCCAGTCGCTCGCGTTAGTTAGATTGAGGCTGAACCATGCGCATATCGAAGCTGCTCTGGATCACTATGTTTGGTGTCTCGATGGGGAGCGGGACGGTTTGGGCACAGGGCACAAAGGATCCGTCGAATCCTGTCCCGAGCATGGTATTTCCCATTCGCCCGCGCGATGAACCAGCACCTTCAACCGCCGTTCCGAACACGTCGCACACCCGCCGCCAAGGGACGGTCCAGCTGCAGCCTATCTACCGGTACCCGGGCTATCGCGCCCGTGTCCGCAGATAGGGACCGGTTCGCCGGGGGGCCCGCAAATCAGTGCTTCGGTGCAGGCGGCACGGGTACCGGGACGTCGCCATTCTTTGCAAAGCAGTCGTTCACATAAGCCTGCCGGTCGCCGCTCATGGGTCCCGCCCCCGGACGCTTCCAGGGATAAAGGATATAGGCATAGTGAACGCAGCGCTTGGCGACTTCGGCGCTTGGCGCCGCGAAAACTTCCACGGGGCGCAGCGGCACCGCCAGCGTTGCAATGATTGCAAGCTTGGCCGCTCGTGAAATCGTGGAAACGGTCATTCGCTTCATTCCGTGCTGCCCAGTGGTCGTTCGCGCAGGCTTCAGTTGCCGCCGCACGGTAAGGCAGCTTCGTTAGGATCCGGTTTATCGGCGCGGTATCTGAACGAAGTCTTCACTGGTGGGATGCTGATCAAGCCGCCCGCGGAAGACGAACAAGCCCTTGTCCGTCGAGACAATGTCGCCAGGTTGCAGGCTGCCGTCATTGAGCGCACGCTCGCTCGCGACGTGCGCCTGATCTTCAGGCGAGGGGGCATACAGATCGGGATGGCTCCTTCTTTCCGCGGCAACTTCCCTGGCTTTCCGCTTTGCCTCTTGCACCCTTACGAGCCATTCCTGCCGCGAGATTTCCGGCTGAACCTCGGGCTCGACGGTCGGGTCCGCAAGCGCATCCTGGGCCGCGCACGGTCTGGCGATGGGCAAGGATAAAAGAAGGCCGAAGGCAATCATTCTGGGCCAAGAGAACTCTCTCCGGCCAAAGCACGTGCCGGATGAACCGCACTTAAAATGGAGAAGTCCAGCCATTCGCACCCTTGCTCTCGAGAGACAGCAGACCTTTGCGGTGGGCGTATTCCCGATACTGCTAACGCAATTCCCGTGATTTTCATATGCCCTCGCGCTTGTGGGCTTGCTGATCGTGACCGCCATGCGGCGGGACTCCGTGCTCAAGCCGTCGCCTGCATTGAAACGCAATGATTAGGGCTTCCGAAGGAAGCCTTGACGGCCGTCGGAGGGAGACCGTGGGCCGATAACCGCTTCTTGCATGGGCTCGATCCGACCCACATCTATGGTACGCTTCAGTCCGGCCGGATCGCGCCAGCGCGCTTCGGCAGGGCCGTCCAATTCGCGGCGAATACGGAGAAACACCGATGACGACAAATACAGAACGCGCCGTTCTGGCGGGAGGTTGTTTCTGGGGAATGCAGGATCTGATCCGTCGCAAGCCCGGCGTCATATCCACACGCGTCGGTTATTCAGGTGGCGATGTCAAGAATGCGACCTATCGCAACCATGGCACCCATGCGGAGGCGATCGAGATTATTTTCGATCCCCGGGTCATGAGCTTCAGGGATATCCTTGAATTTTTCTTCCAGATCCATGATCCGACGACGCGCAACCGTCAGGGCAACGATATCGGAACCAGCTATCGTTCGGCGATCTTCTATACCAGCCCGGAACAGGAGCGGGTTGCGCGCGATACCATCGCCGATGTCGAGGCATCCGGTCTGTGGCCAGGCAAGGTGACGACCGAAGTCGCCGCCGTCGGTGACTTCTGGGAGGCCGAGCCCGAGCATCAGGATTATCTTGAGCGTTATCCGGACGGTTACACCTGTCACTTTGTCCGCCCGGGATGGAAACTTCCGCGGCGGATGGCTGGGTAGTTCGTTCAGCGGACGCTGCCGCCTACGCGTGCGGTTACATTATCACGTCGTCGGCCTGAAAAGGCCGGCGGCGTTTTCATACCGGCAGGAGACAACGGACATATCGGCTTCGCAGCGATCTTGCTAACATCGTTTCCGGCAGGGATGGCGTCCGAGGAGTGTTGCGATGACGAAGGGTTCAGATCTGCTGGTCCGGGCGCTCGAGAGCGAAGGCGTGGAATATATCTTCGCCATTCCCGGCGAAGAAAATCTCGATGTCCTGGAGTCGCTGCGCAGCTCCAGCATCAAGCTCGTGATCACCCGCCACGAACAGGCGGCCGGATTCATGGCGGCGACCTATGGCCGGCTGACCGGCCGAGCGGGCGTATGCCTGACCACCCTTGGTCCCGGCGCGCTCAATCTGACGACAAGTGCGGCCTATGCGGATTTGGGCGCGATGCCGATGGTGATGATCACGGGGCAAAAGGCCATCCACACCAGCCGACAGGCCAAATTCCAGATCGTCGATATCGTCGCGACGATGCGGCCGCTGACCAAGATGGCGACACAGATCGTCTCGGCACAGAGCATTCCGACCCTGGTGCGTGATGCCTTCCGCGTGGCCCAGCAGGAACGGCCGGGCCCGGTGCATCTCGAACTGCCCGAGGATGTGGCGTCCGACCGGGCGACGGCGCAGATCATCCCGCCGCATCCGGTGGAGCTGGCGGTGGCGCCGGCGGTGGCGATCGAGCGCGCCGCGGCGATGATCACGGCCGCGCAAAGGCCGCTGGTGATGTTGGGCGCGGCAGCGAGCCGTCCTCAATTGGCCGAGCCGCTGTCGCAATTCGTCCGCCGTCTCGGCATTCCGTTCTTCAACACGCAGATGGGGAAGGGCGCGGTGAATGCCGGGTCCAACCTCTATATGGGGACCGCGGCGCTGTCGGAACGCGACTGGATCCACGAAGCCGTCGACGAGGCGGACCTCATCATCTCCATCGGGCACGACACGGTCGAGAAGCCGCCGTTCATCATGAACGAGAACGGGCCTCGCGTGGTCCACATTGGTGCTACGCCGGCGACCGTCGAACAGGTGTATTTCCCGGAGGCCGAGATCGTCGGCGACGTCGGCGCCAGCCTTGCCGCGCTCGCAGGCCGGCTGGAAGGCAAGCTGCCCAATGCCGGCGCGCTGTTGGGCCTGCGCGAGAAAATCCTGACCAAGCTCGCGGAACGTTCGACCGAGGATCGCTTCCCGCTGACGCCGCAGCGCATCGTCCATGACGTGCGAGAGGCGGTGCCGCCGGACGGAATCGTGACGCTCGATAACGGCATGTACAAAATCTGGTTCGCGCGCAATTACCGCACCAGCGTCGCCAACACGCTGCTGCTCGACAATGCGCTTGCGACCATGGGCGCGGGGCTTCCTTCCGCGATCGCGGCCGCGCTGATCCACCCCGAAAGAAAAGTGCTGGCGGTGTGCGGCGATGGCGGCTTCATGATGAATTCGCAGGAAATGGAGACGGCGGTCCGTCTCGGCGTCAACATCACCGTGCTCATTCTCGAGGACCATGCCTACGGTATGATCCGCTGGAAGCAGCAGGCCGATCACTTCGCGGATTTCGGCCTGAAATTCGGCAATCCCGATTTCGTGGCTTACGCGAAGGCCTATGGCGCGAAGGGTTCGCGTGTCGGCTCTGTCGCGGAGTTTCTGCCGACGCTGAAAGCCGCGCTGGACGGCAAGGGCGTGCATCTTGTCGTCGTCCCCGTCGACTACAGCGAGAACATGCGCGTGCTGGTGGAAGAATTACCCAAGCGCAGTGACCGTTGATGGCGCCAATTCGGAATTCCAAAGCCGCTTCGCGCTAATTATGTGACAGTTTTGGGAAGCCTGATGCTGCGTCGCGCAACGCGCCCCTGATGCCACACGTTGCCGCGACACGATCTCTGCGCTTTCGGGTTCCATCGCGGACGGATTGTGTTATGAGTTCCCTCGCGGATCTGCCTGCGTGGCCAACCGATTGGGGCGAGGGGATGAAGCCTTGGCATCAACCAGCCTGCGCGGCGTTTGACCGCTATGCGCGCCGCGCGGCGTCTTCCGGCGGTATTCATGCTGCCGTCATTGGGCTATCGGTCATCCTGCTGACCGGCTGCGAACAGAACACCTTCGTGCCGCCGCCGCCGCCCAAGGTTGAGGTCGCCGTGCCGGTGAAACGCGCGGTCACACGCTATCTGGAAGCGACCGGCAATACGGCGGCGGTCAAATCCGTCGATCTGGTGGCGCGGGTGCAGGGCTTTCTGGAGTCGATCAACTACAAGGACGGCGACTTCGTGAAAGAAGGCACGGTGCTGTTCACGATCGAGCCCGAGACCTACAAGCTGAAGCTCGACCAGGCGCAGGCGGCGCAAGCCGGTGCCCAGGCCTCGCTGAAGCAGGCCGACCTCGATTTCCAGCGGCAGAGCGACCTGGTCGCGCGCCAGGCGGTGTCGCAGGCAACCCTCGACAGCTCCACCGCCAATCGCGACAACGCGCGAGCCAATCTGGCGCAGGCGCAGGCCAACACCAGGATCGCCGAAGTCAATTACGGCTACACCAAGGTCACCGCGCCGTTCGACGGCTACGTGTCGGCGCATCTGGTCTCCGTCGGCGAACTGGTCGGCGCGGCGTCGCCGACACAGCTCGCCAGCATCGTGGCGCTCGACCCGATCTATGTGAACTTCAATGTCAACGAGCAGGACGTGCTGCGGATTCGCGCCGAGGCGGCCCGCCGCGGCGTCACGGTGGCCGAGCTGCGCCAGCTCCCGGTCCAGGTCGGGTTGCAGACCGAGCAGGGCTATCCGCACGAGGGCAAGCTCGACTACATCGCGCCGATTATCAACCAGTCGACCGGCACGCTTCCCGTCCGCGGCATCGTGCCCAATCCCAACCGGCAGATGCTGCCCGGCTATTTCGTGCGGGTGCGCGTTCCCTATGACCAAATGGGCGACGCCCTGCTGGTCCCCGACACCTCGCTCGGCAGTGATCAGGGCGGGCGCTATTTGCTGGTGGCTAACGGCGAGAACGTGGTCGAGCAGCGCCATGTGCAGGCCGGTCTGCTCGAAGATGGCGGCTTGCGCGTGATCGAGGACGGTCTGAAGCCGGAAGACCGCGTCGTGGTCGCCGGCCTGTTGCGGGCGATCCCGGGCGAGAAGGTCGACCCGCAACTGCAGAAGATAGATACGCCTGCCGCATCCGCTAAATAGGGCCGGGCCATGATCTCCAAATTCTTCATCGAGCGGCCGGTTCTTTCCAACGTCATCGCCTTGCTGATGATCCTGATCGGTGGCGTCGCGCTGTTCAGCCTTGCGATCGCGCAGTATCCGGATGTGGTGCCGCCGACGGTGCAGGTGACGACGCGCTATCCGGGCGCCAGCGCCAAGACCGTGGTCGATACCGTAGCGCTGCCGATCGAGCAGCAGGTCAATGGCGTCGAGGACATGCTTTACATGCAGTCCTATGCCGCTTCGGACGGCACCTATACCTTGACCGTGACCTTCAAGATCGGCACCGACCTCAACTTCGCGCAGGTGCTGGTGCAGAACCGCGTCGCGAGCGCGCTCGCACAACTGCCGGCGTCGGTGCAGAATCAGGGCGTCACGGTCCAAAAGAAATCGACGTCGATCCTGCTCTTCGTCACGCTCACCTCGCCCGACAAGAAATATGACAGCCTCTATCTGAGCAACTATGCCACCATCAACATCCGGGACGAGCTGTCGCGCGTGCCGGGCGTCGGCAACGTTACGGTGTTCGGCGCCGGGCAGTATTCCATGCGCATCTGGCTTGATCCGAACAAGCTGCAGGCGCGCAGCCTGATGCCTCAGGACGTCATCCAGGCGGTCCAGCAGCAGAGCCAGCAGGTCACCGCGGGCCAGGTCGGAACGCCGCCGACGCCGCCCGGACAGGCGTTCCAGGTCACCCTCAACGTCAACGGCCGCCTCGACGACGCCAGCCAGTTCGAGGACATCATTGTCAAGACCGGCAACAATGGCGACGTGACGCGGGTACGCGACATCGGCTCGGTCGAGCTGGGCGCGCAGACCTACGGCCAGATCTTCTCGCTCAACAACCAGCCTGCCACCGGCATCGGCATATTCCAATCGCCTGGCGCTAACGCGCTCGAAGTCGAGCATGCGGTCGAGAAGAAGATGGCGCAGCTGGCGCGCAACTTCCCGCAAGGTATCAAATACGACACACCGTTCGACACCACCAAATTCGTCAACGCCTCGATCAACGAGGTCTACAAGACCCTGATCGAGGCCGGCCTCCTGGTGCTGGTCGTGATCCTGGTGTTCCTGCAGGACTGGCGCGCGATGCTGGTGCCGGCGACGACCGTGCCGGTCACCATCATCGGCGCGTTCGCGGCGATGGCCGCGCTCGGTTTCACCATCAACCTGTCGACGCTGTTTGCGATTGTGCTCGCGATCGGCATCGTGGTCGACGACGCCATCGTCGTCGTTGAGGGCGCGGCGCACAATATCGAGCAGGGCATGTCCGGCCACGACGCCGCGATCAAGGCGATGGACGCGCTGTTCGCGCCGATCGTCGGTATCACGCTGGTGCTGATCTCGGTGTTCCTGCCGGCGTCGTTCCTGCCGGGGCTGACAGGTCGCATCTACGCACAATTCGCGCTCGTGATCGCGGCAACCGCGCTGCTCTCGGCCATCAACGCCGCGACGTTGAAGCCGACGCAATGTGCGCTGTGGCTGCGCCGGCCGGTGCCGCCCGAGCAGCGCAACTTCTTCTATCGCGGCTTCAACAATGTCTATAACCGCGTCGAGCGCGGCTATGTGCGGCTGATCGGCTCGCTGGCAAAGCACGCCACCACGTCCGTCGTCGTCGCGCTGATCCTGATCGCCATCGGATTCTATGGCCTCTCCCGGGTGCCGACCGGCTTCCTGCCGATCGAGGATCAGGGCTATCTGATCGCCGCGGTGCAATTGCCCGATGGCGCCGCGCTGGACCGGACCCAGACGGTGCTCGACCGGGTCAGCGACATCGTCGGCAAGACTCCTGGTGTGGCGCAGGTCATTACCATTGCCGGCATCTCCGCGCTCGACAACAGCGCGAGCCTTGCCAATGCCGGCGTCGCCTACATCATCTTGAAGGATTGGGACTCGCGCGGCCCGGGCGAGGATCTGCGCTCATTGGTCTATGGCCTGAACGACAAGGTCGCCACCATCCTGGAGGCGCGCACGCTGGTGCTGCCGCCGCCGCCGATCCAGGGCATCGGCAACGCGGCCGGCTTTGCCATGCAGGTCGAGCTGCGCGACGGCAACAGCGATTACGGCAAGCTGCAGGCGATCACCGGCGCGATGGTGGATAGCGCGCAGAGCCAGAGCGCGCTGCAGCGGGTGCAATCGCCGTTCCGCGCCACGGTGCCGCAGTTCAATGTCGATGTCGACCGCATCAAGACCCAGACGTTGCATGTGACGACGGACCAGGTGTTCTCGACGCTGGCGTCGTATCTTGGCTCCTCCTATGTCAACCAGTTCGACAAGTTCGGCCATGTGTTCCAGGTCTATGCACAGGCGGATTCCCAATACCGGCTGACCTTGCGCGACATCGCCAACATGATGGTGCGCAACCAGAATGGCGATATGATCCCGATCGGCACGGTCGCCACGATCACGCCGACGATCGGGCCGTCGCTGATCAGCCTCTACAACCTCTACCCGTCCGCAACCATCGTCGGGCTGCCTGCACAGGGCTACAGCTCCGGCCAGTCATTGAGCCTGATGGAGCAGATCGCGGACAAGACGTTGCCACCCGGCACCGGATACGAATGGACGGCGATGTCGTATCAGGAGAAGGCGGTGTCGGGCCAGATCTACTACGTGTTCGGGCTCGCGATGCTCCTGGTCTATCTCGTGCTCGCCGGACAATATGAGAGCTGGTATGCGCCGATCTCCGTCATATTGGCGGTGCCGCTGTCGCTGCTCGGCCCGATGGCGGTGCTGGAAGGGCTGAAGATCGACAACAACCTCTATGTCCAGATCGGCCTGATCCTCCTGATCGCGCTGTCGGCGAAGAATGCGATCCTGATCGTCGAGGTCGCGCTCGAACTCCACGACGAGGGCAAGTCGGTCATCGAATCGGCTGTCGGCGCGGCGAAGGCCCGCTTCCGCCCGATCCTGATGACATCCTTTGCCTTCATCCTCGGCGTGGTGCCGCTGGTGCTTGCGACCGGCGCTGGCGCCAGCGCGCGTAAATCGATCGGGATCACCGTGTTCAGCGGGATGATCGCCTCGACCTGTCTAGCCGTACTGTTCGTGCCGGCGTTCTTCGTGGTCGTGCAGCGGTTCGAAAACTGGCTCGCGACACGGAAGCAAGCACCGGTGAAGTCGCCGATATGACGGTGGTGGCCTAAGGTGGCCTAACTCGGCGCCGATCCCGTCCAGCTCGCGCGCGATCTGACCACGGCCGTGAATGCATCGAGCAACGGCGTCGAGCGGCCATAAACGATCGCAAGCTCGTATTCGACCGGCGCGCCTGTTCCCGTGAGATCACGAAAAACCACGCCGGGTCGGTTGGCGGTTGCGATGATGCGGCTGACCAGCCCGACACCCATGCCGCCGGCAACCAGGCTGGCGATGGTGTCCATCTGCGAGGCTTCCTGGCCGACCCGCGGCACGAAACCGGCTTGCAGGCAGGCGGTGAGCACGCGTTCGTGCAGACCCGGCCCTTGCCGCGCCGGAAAAATGATCCAGGGCTCGTTCGCTAGATCGGATAGCGAGATCGATTGAAACTGCGCGAGCGGATGATTTTCCGGGAGCGCCGCGACCATCTGGTTTTTCGTCAGCACCTCGACGCTCAGCCCGTCGGCATCGCGCAGCGGAGGAATCACGAAACCGACGTCGGCTTCATCAGCCTGAAGCTTGGCGATCTGCTGCGCCGTCATCGCTTCCGTGAGCGTCAACTCGACTTCGGGATATTGCTCGCGAAAGGCGCGCAGGATAACGGGCAGGATTTCGCGGGCGGCGCTCGCCACGAATGTTAGCCGCAGCGCGCCGCTCAATCCGGCGCCGGCGCGCCGCGCCGCCACCACCGCGCGCTCCGCCTGGTGTACCGTGCGCCGGCATTCTTCGAGGAATACCCGGCCGGCGGGAGTCAATTGCGTGATCCGGTTGGTGCGCTCGATCAGCAGCGTTCCCAGTTCTTCCTCGATCTGCTTGATCGCGACCGTGAGCGGCGGCTGCGCCATGTTCAAACGGTCGGCGGCACGGCGGAAACTGAGTTCTTCTGCGACGGCAATGAATTGCCGAAACTGGCGCAGCTCGATCATGTCCCGTCCCGGCGTCCCAGATATTCTAGTTGGGGGCAGGCTATCGGATCGAGCCGGAAAACACGAACGAATTCAGGTCCCCGCAGGCCATGCGGCGAGCGGGATTGGCGCAGACTTCGATATTTACGCAGCTACCGCGCGCAGGCGCGGCACAATCAAAACCAGCACGATCGACACCGCCAGCAACGCCGTGACGTAAAATAGCCCGGCGTTGAAATTGCCGGTCGCATCGCGCAGGAAGCCGATCACGGCCGGGCTCACCGCCGAGCCCAGCAGACCGACCGCGCTGATCAGGCCAATTCCGGCCGGCCGCGCCGCTTCGGACAACAGCGATTGCGGCAAGGTCCAGAACGTGCACATGGCGCAGAACGCGCCGGAGACGGTGAAGATCAGGCCGACCAGCCGCAGCTCAGGCGCGGGGAAGAAGATTACCAGCAGCCATCCGGCCGC
Organism: Bradyrhizobium canariense; assembly: GCF_900105125.1. Classification (NCBI taxonomy): domain Bacteria; kingdom Pseudomonadati; phylum Pseudomonadota; class Alphaproteobacteria; order Hyphomicrobiales; family Nitrobacteraceae; genus Bradyrhizobium; species Bradyrhizobium canariense. Next base: position 7,661,566 of record NZ_LT629750.1, read on the forward strand.
GGCCATGCCGAGTGCTGCGACCACGTGCCAGACCCTTTCCTGCATGCGGTCGGAACTGCGGGTCCATAGCGGCATCAGGATCAGCGCTGAGATCGCCGGGATCGCGGTGACGAAACCGACCTGCGACAGCGAATAGGCTTTCAACACTTCCCGCACGATGGTCGGGATCCACGTCGCATTGGCGTTGATGGTGTTGACCAGGCAAAAATACGCCAGAGCCAGCAGCAGGATCTTCGGCTCGGCGATCTGCTTCCAGACCGATGTCTTTGTGCCGGGCGAGGATTGATCGTCCGCGAGCAGCGACGTCAGGGTGTTCTGTTCGGCCTGTTCGAGCCACGTTGCGTCTTTGGGTTTGTCGGTCAGATAGGCATAGGCGACCAAGCCAAGGATCGCGGCCGGCAATCCCTCGAGCAGGAACAGCCAGCGCCAGCCCTGCAATCCCAGCACGCCGTTCAAATGATCGAGGATGAGGCCGGAAACGCCGGCGCCGAGCGCCATCGCGACCGGCTGCGCCATCATCAGGTAGCCATTGGCGCGCGCGCGATGCGAGTTCGGAATCCAGTAGGTCAGATAAAGCAGGACGCCCGGCACGAAGCCGGCCTCGAGTACGCCGACCAGAAAGCGGACGACATAAAGGCTGTTGGGACCGACCACAAGCATGGTGGCGGCGGAAGCCAGTCCCCAGGAAACCAGGATGCGCGCGATCCAGATCCGCGCGCCGTAACGTACCATCAGCAAATTGCTCGGAATCTCGCAGGCCACATAACCGATATAGAAGATCGAATTGGCAAGGCCGAAGGTCGTCGCCGTCAACAGCAGGTCCTTGTTCATCGACAGCGCGGCGAAGCCGATATTGATCCGGTCGAGATAGTTGAAGATGTAGAGCACGAAGAGAAACGGTATCAGGCGCCGCCATACTTTTTTGATGGCGGCATCGCGATCGATCTGGCTGGACGTATAGTCCGCGACGGTGATCGTGGTCATGAACCGTTTCCCCCTCAATTATTTTCTGTTGTTTTTGATTTTCGAGCCTGCTCGCTTCGCCCGGCGAGCTTTGCCCGGTCAGTCGACCATCAATTTTTTCACCGGCGTCGGATCGAGGTTGAAGATGCGTGCCGCGTTCAGCCCCAGAATGTTGCGCTTGGCCTGTTCGGTCAGGAACGGCAGGTCGCAAATTTCCTGCGGCAGATCGAAATCGAAATGCGGCCAGTCCGAGGAGAACATCAGTTGCGTCTCGGCCTTGATCATCTCGAGGGTAGTTTCCAGCGCTTTCGGATGCGTCGTCTCCATCGGCTGGGTCGTATAGAAACAATTATGGTTCATGTACTCGCTGGGCATGCGCTTGAGCTGCGGAGCTTCGGACGGGCGCATCAGATACTGGTCGTCGAGCCGCTGCATCAGGAACGGCACCCATGCCAGCCCGCTTTCGACCCACAGGGTCTTGAGCTTCGGGAAGCGCTCGGGAATTCCGTTCAGCACCCAGTTGGTCATGTGGACCATGTTGCACCAGGCAAAGCCCAGCGCGTGCATGCCGAGAAACCGGTTGACCGTCGCCAGCGACGGATCCTGCCAATGGTAACCGGCGTGAAAAGCCAGCGGCTTGCCGCGTTCCTCGATCATGGAATAGAGGCGCATGTAGTCGTTGTGGTGCACCGGCTTGTTGCGGGTGCTGGTCACGCAGAAGCCGATTACGCCCTTCTTGTCGCCTAATTGCTCGACCGTCCGCTCGGCTTCCTGGGGCGTGTTGAACGGCAGGTAGATCAGCGATTTGATCCGGTCGTCGCCGGACAGAATTCGATCGATCAGCCAGCGATTATAGGCGCCGGCAAGCCAAACTTCCATTTCCGGCTGCGGATGCATGCCGAGAAACAGCATCGGTGTCGGAAAAACCACCATGTTGTCGATGCCAAGCGAATCCATCGCCCGCCGCGTCAGGATGACGTCGCGATGGACGTCGGTTTCCTTGACGACTTCGCCCTGACCATCCTGATGCGGGATCCGCCCACCGACCGACTGATAGCGCAGTCCGAGGTCGCCGTTCAGCCCGTAGGGCGGCGCGCCGATCCGCTCGGCCTGGAATCGCATCGCGTTGTCGCGAACGACCGGATCCTCGATATAGGTGACGATTTCTTTCCACGACACGGTTTCGACGTGATGGGCGTCGATGTCGCAGACGAACCAGTCCTGCAGGCCGCGCTTGAGCGCGTTGCGTCTGGCGTGGGCGAGGATGTCGCGGGTGTCGGTGTGAACGTCGATCTGCTGCACCGGCGCATATTGCGGCCCGATTTTGCCCTGAACATTCATGATTGTCTTCCCGGAAAATAGCTGTCCTTATCCGGTCGCCGGCGATACCACAGCGCCAGCTCCATCGGGCCAAGATGCAGCGCGCGCAGCATCTCGGAAACAGCCGAAAGCAATTCGGTAGGGGTCATCTCGCTGTCGCGTGTGCCTGCGATCGGTGGGAAGGTGCGCTCTTCGCCGTCAGATTTAGCGACATAGAGACGGATCGCCGCGGTCAGGATCTGCGCCACCGCTTCATCCGAGACGCGGGAGGCTTCGCCGCGCTCGACCAGTTCGCGCGAGGCGCGCAGCAATTCCGGCGCGGCGGTGTCGATCCAGCCATAGAGATCGTTCTTGAGGTGGTTCTTGAGGTCGTTCCTGCGATCCTGTTCAGACGCTAACATAGATCTCTCCGTTCCGGATCTGCAGCTCGGCCTTGCGCAGCCGCACCCGGTTGTTGCCCTGATGAAATCCGGTCTTGATGCTGAATTCATAGCCGTGCCAGGGACAGATGATGTGGCTTTCGGCCTCGTCATATTCCTGCGTCCGCGTGGTCTTGTCGCTCGCGACCGGCTCGAGCACGCGCTTCATGATGCGGCCCTGGCAGACCGGGCCGGCGCGGTGTGCGCATCGGTTATGCCAGGCGTAAAATTCGTCTCCGATCCGGAACACGCCGACTTCCGAATCCCCGCATACGACCACCTTGCGATCACCGTCGACATAGTCGCCGACGTTGCCGGCCATGTATTCGGCCATCCGCTTCCTCCTGAATTGATTTCGCACGTGCGGAATCGATGGCCGTTCCCTTGCTGCGAAAGGGTTCGCGGCCGCCCGTCATCCTCGGCGGGGCGTGACCCTGCCGCCAATACTTTATTCGGATGGAGCGATACGTGGTGCGTATCGCGCACAGATCACGGCCGGCTGCTCAAGTATCGCGACGACGCCCATAGAAGGAGAGGGTGGAGCGCCGGAATAGCCGCGCCGCCTCGCAGCGGGAGTGCTATTCCGGCGTTATCGGTTACTTCAAGGCGAGCGGCTTTTCCTCATCGAGGAAGCCCATCAGCTCGTGGAAGAACTGCATCCGGTTCTTTTCCATCATCACCGTATGGGTGCCTTCGCTCAGCTCGATCAGCCGCTTGTAGGGCGTGTTGGTGAGCTGCTTGAAATAGGCCTGCGCCAGATAGCTCGGCAGGTCCGCGTCCCATTCGGCATGCAGCAGCAATGTCGGCACGGTGATCTTGCCGGGATCGTATTGAGCCTTGCCCGCGCTCCAATATTTGAGGTTGTCGTCGAACACGCCATTGGGCGCGCGCAGCATCGGTGGCGAATGCTTTGAAGATTCCGGGTCCGTTGCCCAGGTGGCATCGGCCCAGGCATCGAACACGCCCGGCGGGATTAGCGTGGCCTGCTTGTCTTCGGCGACACCTTTCAGCCAGCGCGCCTTGGCGGAATCCTTCGAGACCAGCCGGTAAGCGCCGAGCGGCGGTGCGTTGGCGGCCGCAGGCGCTTGTGGTTCGGTACGGATCCATTGCGGTGCATACAGCACGAGGCGATCGACTTTTGCGTTGTGTTCGCTGGTGTACATGCCCGCGATCGAGGTTCCCCACGACCAGCCCATGACGTCGATCTTCGAGACGCCGCGTTTTTTCAGGATATAATCGACGGCAGCGCCGAGATCGTGGGCGGCCGTCTCGGTCGATGTGATCGGCTTGTTCGCTTCCGGCGGCTGGTTCATCTCCGGCGGTCGGGTCGAGCGGCCGTAACCGCGGACGTCGACGAGATAAACGTCGAACCCGCGCTGGGCGATCAGGTCCATCATCGAGACGCCTTCGATCGGCAGATCGAACGCGGTCTCGGCGGGATAGGTCGCGCCATGCACGAATATGAGGATGCGGTCGGAAGAGAACTTCTGCATGCCCACGGGATGCTTGTTGCGGACAAACAGCTCGATCCCGGGATCGCCCGACGGGATCATCACATCCTTGCTTTCAAGCTTCGGCGCTGCTTGCACGCTTGCACTAATCAAGACGGTACTCATGGCGACGCCTGCCAAAGCCAGGCGCCAGGAAATATTGGGCATAATATTGGGCATCGAACTCTCCCCTGAGCATTTTGTTGTTATCCGCGTATTGGCGGAAACGGCCGTTGTGGCCGCTCAGGGGAAAGTACTCGATGTGAGCGGCCATATCGAGGGCAAATGCGACCGCGCAAATCAGCCGTTAATGACAGGCGCCGAATTCTGCAATCCGGTCTCTCACAACGACCGTTGCGCGGACCATCACGTCATCGCGAGATCTCCTCAAGCTCACGATCGAGCGTGCGCGGGCCCCATCCGGCGATGGCGACGACCACGACGATCATGGCGACCGCGATCAGGCCGAAAACGCCCTTGGTGCCTGCGGTCTGCAGGAAGAAACCGATGATGAAGCTCGCGAATACTGCGCTGAGCCGGCTCAGCGAGTAAGTGAACCCCACGGCGCGGGCGCGTATCCGGGCCGGGAACAGCTCGGCCTGATAATTGTGAAACGAATACGACAGCACGTTGTTCGAGAGCGTGATCAGCACGCCGAACAGGATCAGCAACGGCATGGCGCTCTGAAACGAAAACAGCATTCCGAAGGTGCCGATGCAGCAAGCTGCACCAACTAACTGCCATTTCCGCTCGAACTTGTCGGCGAACGTCATCGCGAGCAGTGGGCCGAACGGGTTGGCGATGGCGATGATGAATGAATAGAGCAGGCTAGCGGCGAGATTGATGCCGGTCTGCTGCGCGATCAGTGTCGGCACCCAGGCGGCGAAGCCATAGAAGCCGAAAGTCTGGAAGAACTGGAACACCATCAGCATGAAGGTGCGGCTGCGATAGCGCGGCGCGAAGATCTCGCCCAAGCGGCCACGGGGTTCGGCCTTCTCCGTCGAATGATTTCCCGGTATCGGCAACGGCGCGCCGTGGAGGTCGTCCCTGACTTTCGCCTCGATCGAAGAAGTCACCGCCTCGGCCTCATCGAGCCGTCCCTGGTTGATGAGCCAGCGCGGGCTCTCCGGTACCGCGCGACGAATGAACCAGACAAACAGTGCACCGGTCGAGCCGATCAGGACCACCCATCGCCAGCCGTCAAAACCAAACGGGCTGATCGGCACCAGTTTGTAGGCGACGAACGCCACGATCGGCACCACTGAGAACATGACGGCCTGATTGAAGGCGAACGCGCGACCGCGAATTGATTTGGGCACAAGCTCGGCGACGTAGGTGTCGATCGTGACCAGCTCCACGCCGATGCCGATGCTGGCGATCAGCCGCCACAAGCTCACTCCAAGACCGGTATCCTGGAACGCCATGACCAGCGTCGCCGCGCTATACCACAGCATCGAATAGGTGAAGATCGTTCGCCGCCCATATTTGTCGGCGACGTAGCCGAACCCGCAGGTGCCGATGAACAGGCCTGTGAAGGTGGCGGCGACAAACAGCGCCGGGCCGGTGAAGATGCTGACCGACACGTTGGTGAGCAATCCAGCCTTCATCAGACCGGGGACGACATAGGCGGTCATGAACAGATCGTAGAGTTCGAACATGCCGCCAAGCGAGAGCAGCGTGATCAGCATCCACACATGCCGCGTGCCCGGGAGCCGGTCCAGGCGTGCGAGGATGTCAGCTGCGCGCCCTTGGGCGGGCTGATCTATCATGGGCCGGTCTATCGCGGGCTGGTCTATCGTGGTCATCGTGCCTCCCCGTGGTTTTTATGGGTGACGGAAGTACCGTCCCTTGTTTATGCGGCGAGCATGCCCGGTTTTTTTTCATTGGTGTAGGGGGACGGTGGAATCCGGTTTTGATGCTTTAGTACGGGGCGCGGTTTGGCCGTCACGACCGACGCAGTGCACCAAAAATGGGGTTCCCCCTGATGTTACGGCCTTGCCAGGCCGCGTGTGACAGAGTGCCCGTCGGCGGCGGCGCTTGAGCGCGGGGCCGGCTTTGCATATTCTGCACTGCAACGGATTGGCCTCCGAGCCGTTCTTATCTTCAGAAAATCACGACGCCTGAAATTCACAAATCCGGGAGACAGCGATGAACCTTTTCGATCTCAACAAGGTGGCGCAGGCCATGGTCGCGCCGGGCAAGGGGCTTCTCGCCGCCGACGAATCCACCGGCACCATCAAGAAGCGGTTTGACGCGATCAAGGTGGAATCCACCGAAGAGAGCCGGCGCGATTATCGCGAGATGCTGTTCCGCTCCAAGGATGCCATGTCGAAATGCATCTCCGGCGTCATCCTGTATGACGAGACCATCTGGCAGAAGGCCAAGGACGGCACGCCGCTGGTCAAGCTGATCGAGCAGGCGGGCGCGATCCCCGGCATCAAGGTCGACGAGGGCACCCAGCCGCTGCCCGGTTGCCCCGGCGAACTCGTGACCGTCGGCCTCGACAAGCTCGCCGCGCGGCTGGCGGATTATTACAAGCAAGGCGCTCGCTTTGCGAAGTGGCGCGCGGTGATCGATATCGGCAAGGACATTCCGAGCATGACCGCGATTCATGTCAACGCACATGCGCTCGCGCGCTATGCAGCGCTGTGCCAGGCCGCGCAGATCGTGCCCATTGTGGAGCCGGAAGTGTTGATGGACGGCGATCACGATATCGATCGTTGTTACGACGTCACCAAGCGCGTCCTCAACAAGGTATTTCAGGAATTGCGTATCCAGCGTGTCGCGCTCGAAGGCATGATCTTGAAGCCCAACATGGTCATCTCCGGCAAGAAATGCCCGAAGCAGGCGCCGGTTCAGGAAGTCGCGGAAAAAACCATCCGCTTGTTGAAAGAGTGTGCGCCGGCGGCGGTGCCGGGCATCGCGTTCCTGTCAGGCGGCCAGGACGACGAAGAGGCCACCGCGCATCTCGACGCCATGAACCGGATCGGCGGTCTGCCGTGGAAGCTGACCTTCTCCTATGGCCGCGCATTGCAGGCGGCGCCGCAAAAGGCATGGTCGGGCAAGTCCGAGAACGTTCCGGCCGGGCAACAGGCGTTCAGCCATCGCGCGCTGATGAATTCGCTCGCCACCAAGGGTGAGTGGAAGGCCGATCTGGAAACCAAGAAAGCGGCGTAGGGCTCCGATGGCAGATCGATCGTGGACGGTTGCAATTTAGACTGCGTCGTTTCGGGGCGCATGTTTGTTGCGAGCCAAAGCCGAGCGATCCGTAACACCGAAATACAGGGAGCTTGGACGCCGGCTCACGGCTGCGCGGGCCCCCGGAATGACAAGAATTGAGTCAATTTAAGGCGAGCCGTTCCGGCTCGGGCGCTCGTGCATGCGATGGCGATATTCTCGCCCTTGCCGGTTGGCGTTGCTGCGAAATCGAAAAGTGCCACGGGGCGGAAATCCTGTGCTAGCCTCGGGTCGTCCGCCTTCGAGGAAGGAGCGGATATTCGCGTGATTGTCTCGATGCTTTCGAAAGGGAGTGTGCGCGATGAACTCGGGAAATGGTTCGAGCATATCTTCCGGCTTGACGACGATCCGGACGCTGCAATGCATCGTACGTCCAGCACTGCTGTCGGCGATGCTCTTGATCGGGCTTTGCCAGACCGGTCTGGCGCAGCAAGAAGCGCTGGAGCTCGGACCTGAGGAGGCTGCTCCCACTTTGCCTGCTGCCGGGGTGACGCTTTTTCAGAACGTCCGTATCTTCGACGGCAAGAGCGCGCAGCTGTCAGCGTCTTCCAATGTGCTCGTCAGGGGCAGCACGATCGAGCAGATATCGGCAAATCCGGTTGCCGCAGAGGCGGCCACCGACGTGCGCGTTGTCAACGCAAACGGGCGTGTGCTGATGCCGGGCCTGATCGACGCGCATTGGCATATGTTCATGGCGGCAGTGGCTCCCGCAGTCCTTCTGACCGCAGATCCCGGCTACCTTAATCTATTGGCTGCACGGGAAGCCAGGGCGACGCTGATGAGGGGTTTCACTACCATCCGCGACATGGGCGGTCCCGTATTCGGACTCAAGCGCGCCATCGACGAGGGCGTCACCGTTGGTCCGCGCATCTATCCCTCGGGCGCAATGATCTCGCAAACCTCGGGGCATGGGGATTTTCGCTCGCGATACGAAGTTCCGCGGGCAATGGGAGGGCCATTAAGCCAGTCCGAACTGGAGGGCATCGCAGCCATCGCCGACAGCCCCGACGAGGTACGGCTGCGTACGCGCGAGCAACTTCGAGCGGGGGCGAGTCAGATCAAGCTGATGGGAGGCGGTGGCGTCAGTTCCCAACACAACCCGATCGAGTCAACGCAGTTCACCGAAGCAGAGCTTCATGCCGCGGTCGAGGCGGCCGAAAATTGGGGCACCTATGTAGCCGTACACGCGTATACTCCGGCTGCGATCCGACAAGCGATCGCCGCCGGCGTCAAATGCATTGAACATGGCCAATTGATCGACGAGCCCACGGCCAAGCTGCTGGCAGACAAGGGTATCTGGTGGAGTTTGCAGCCACTGACCTACGATGCAGACGTTTTCGCGCGGATGAGCCCGGTGTCGCAAAAGAAGGCGCTGGAAGTGTTCGCGGGAACGGAGAACGCCTACAAGCTCGCAAAGAAGTACAAGATCAAGACGGCCTGGGGCGCCGATATCCTGGGCGATGCGGGGGCCGCCAGCCGGCAGGGTCAATATCTCGCCATGATGGTCCGCTGGTACACGCCTGCCGAGGCATTGAAGATGGCCACCGCCGACAATGGCGAGTTGATGGCTCTTTCCGGTTTCATCAATCCCTATCCCGGCAAGCTCGGTGTCGTTAAAGTCGGGGCGCTTGCCGATCTGCTGCTCGTCGACGGCAATCCGCTTGAGGATATCAATCTTGTCGCAAATCCGGACAAGAATTTTGTCGTCATCATGAAGGATGGCCGAATCTACAAGAATACCCTGGGCAATTAGAGCATGATCCGGAAAAAGGGCGCACCGGTTTTCCCTCGCGACAAACGCGAAGCGTTTGCGCGGTGCTCAAACAAGGAGATCGACGACGAGCATGATTCAACTCGGTTGAATCATGCCCTCGGGTCCAATTCAGCACATCCGTCGGTCGTGAAATAACACGCACCGTATCGCCGCCAGCCGCAGCAACGTCCAACATCGGTCCGGTAGTTCGAGCAAGCGGGAGGAGCCACTGAGTTCATTTCGCAGGTTCCTGTCCCGGTCTTTGGGATGGCTGATCGCCGCAGTCTGGTTTTTGTGCCGCGCCGTGCTCATCGCGTGGGCCGCGCTTGCCATCTACTATTCGAATCTGCCGTTCATCGCGCTGCGTCTGGGATTGGCGGTCGCCTTCGCGGTATTCGCGATCTGGGCTCTCTGGCTTTCGCGTCGATGGTGGATGTCAGCGATCGCGATCGTGCTGTTTTTCGGCGTGGTGGCGGGGTGGATCTCCATCCGTCCGTCACACGATCGAAACTGGCGGCCGGAAGTCGCGGTGATGCCGCGAGCGTTTATCGACGGCGATCGCGTGCGGCTCACCGGGGTTCGCAACTTCGACTACCGCACCCGGAATGATTTCACGGTGCGCTATGAAGAGCGCGAGATATTGCTGTCGCATTTGACGGCCCTCGATTTCTACGTGTCCTACTTCAGCACGGGACCCGTCGGACACACGTTCCTGAGTTTCATCTTCGACAATGCGCCGCCGCTGAGTATCTCGATCGAGACACGACCGGAGGTCGGCGAGGGCTTTGCGCCGGTCGCCTCGCTCTTCAAGCAATTCGAGTTGATCTATGTGGTAGGTGACGAGCGCGACCTGGTGCGGGTGCGCACCAACTACCGGCGGGAGGCTGTGTATCTCTACCGTCTCAACACCTCGGCCGATGATGCGCGCCGGCTGCTACTTGTCTACCTGGCGCGGATCAACGAACTCGCCGATCAGCCGGAATTTTACCACCTGCTGACCAACAGTTGCACCATCAACATCGTGCGTTACGCGAACGCCGCCGGCCGGGTGGGCCGGTTCAACATTCGCCATCTCCTCAACGGTCTGGTCGATAACTACCTCTACTCCTCGGGCCGGATCGACACGACACTGCCGTTTGACGAACTGCGGCGACGTTCGCTGATCAACGAGGCGGCGCTGGCGGCCGACAGCGCGCCCGATTTTTCGCAACGCATTCGAGCGTCCCTGCCGACGATCCCTCCATGATCCGCGCAACGGCAGCCATCGTCGAGCGGTCGTTCGCGGCCTCATTTCGGTTTTCGAAAATGAAGCAGGGCGTAGGGAGCGCTTCACATTGCCCCCTTCGTCCATTTGGCTGCGCATCACGGACTCAACGTTGGCCAGCGCGCGAGGTCCGAAAAGCTTCGCACCCGGAAATGATGTCTGGACGTGGCCGCTTGCGCGCGAGGCGGAAAAGCGGAAAGCTGGCAAGGAGCCAGACGACCCGGGAGAGGCTTATGCGCGCTTTTCTGCTCACGCCGCTTCTCTTCTTCGCCGCTCTGCCGGCGCTTGCGGCAGAGCGATGGGAGACCTTGCCGCCGACGCCGGCGCCAATCGTGACCGACCGCATCGGTCAGGCGCAGGTCAATGGCATCAGCATCCATTATGCGATCTATGGCCAGGGCTCGCCGGTAATCTTCCTGCACGGCGGTCTGGCGAATACCGACTATTGGGGCGGTCAGGTCCCGGCCGTGGCGGCGCATCATACCGTTATTTTGATGGACAGCCGCGGCCATGGCCGCAGCACACGCGATGCGCGGCCCTATGGTTACGATCTGATGGCCGACGACGTCGTGGCGTTGATGGACAATCTGAAAATCGCCAGGGCCGACATCGTGGGCTGGAGCGATGGCGGCATTCTCGGCATCGATCTCGCCATGCGCCACAAGGACAGGGTCCGCAAGATCTTCGCCTTTGCAGCCAATACGGTGACGTCGGGTGTCAAGGACGGCGTCGAGAAGAACCCGACCTTCGCCGCCTATATCGAGCGCGCCGGCCACGAATACCAGGCCCGTTCGGCGACGCCCAAGGAGTACGACGCCTTTGTCGGCCAGATCAGCAAGATGTGGGCCGAACAGCCAAATTGGAGCGATGCGCAGCTCAAGGCGATCGACACGCCCGTCCTCGTCGTCGATGGCGACCATGACGAGGCGATCAAGCGTGAGCACACCGAATATATCGCGGCGACGATCCCGCATGCGGGGCTGCTGATCCTGCCCAACACAAGCCATTTCGCCTTTCTGCAGGACCCGCGGCAGTTCAATTTTGCCATCCTGCACTTCCTGGGAGACGAGTAGAGATGGCCTGATTGGGCAGGCTCTGCCTCGGATCAAGGCCGCCATTGGCAAGCAGCGAGGCGCGACAGTGCGCATGCTCAAGGCAACACGACGACGCGCTCGGCGGGACGCGCCAGCAGCAGATATGAGACCAGCGCCAGAAGCGAGCACAGCGCCATGAAGGCGGTCATGGAGAGTGCGGAGTGTCCATCATAAAGTGCCACCACGAGCCCGCTGACAACGGCACCTATCGCCATCTGGATGAAGCCGGTTGCGGCGCCGGCAGCGCCGGCAATTTGCGGCAGGGGCTGCATGGCCCCTTGCATTGCGTTGGGCGCGATCAGCCCGAACGCCAGATTGCCGAGGACCAGAAGCGAGATGACGAGAGAGAGCGGCATCCAGCCGGCTAACGTCATCGCCAGTAACAAGGTCGTGGAAACCGCGGCGAGCACAAGGCCGGCCGTGAGCGGATAGAAGGGCGAGACGCCCTGGGCGCTGAGCTGGCTGTTGAGAAAGGCACCCGTCATGATGCCCAGCGAGGTCGCCGCAAAGACGAGGCCATATTGCAGGGGCCTCAGCCCCACGCCATTGATCAGGAACAGCGAGGAGCCGCTGACATAAGCGAACAGCGCGCCGAAAGCGGCGGCGTTGACCAGGATGTACCCAAGGCAGAGCGGGTGCATCAGGACACGAAGATAGTTGCGAGCGATGATCGAAGGGACCAGCCGGTTGGCCGGGTCGATCCGTGCGCTCTCGTCGAAGCCGAGCAACATCGCCAGCAGCAAGAGCAGGCCGACCCCGGCAAGCACCGTATGGATGAGGCGCCAGCCGCCGAGGGCGAGCAGCGCCGCTCCCGCTGTCGGCGCGATCATCGGCACCATCATCGTCGCGATGGCCACATAGGAGAGCTTGGTGCGGGCGGCCTGCCCCTCGAACAGGTCGCGGATAATGGCCAAAGCGATGGTCATGCCGGCGCCGGCCCCGGCACCCTGGACGACACGCCACATCAGCAGGGCCAGCAGCGATCGGGCCAGCGCACAGCCGAGCCCGGCGATGATGAAGAGCGTGCAGGCGAACACGACGACAGGTTTTCGGCCATATCGATCGGACGCGGGCCCATAGAACAGCGGCGCGACGGCGAAACCGAGCATGAAGAGGCTCATCGTCAAGCCGGCCTGTGCCGGCGCGACGCCGAGAGCGGCTGCCGTTTCGGTGATGGCCGGCAGGCTCATGTCGATGCCGAAGGATGGCAAAGCGACAAGAAAGCTCATCAGCAGGGTGAAGGCCATGGAAGCAGGCGGAATACGCACTGGTCGCATATCCTGTGGTGGGGCAACCCGCGTCGGCGCCGCCAGAATGCCCTGAAATTCGCGATCGCTTCGCGCATCCCAGGCGCATTCTGGAGGGGCTCGGCTGCGACGATGCGCTCAGGCGCGCTTGATTGCTCTTGTCTTCCGCGATTCTTCCGCGACACCGCTCCATTCCAAACCATCGTTGCCCGAGGTCTGCGAAATCTGGCCGACAATCCGGAGGATTTCGGATCGCGTGTCTATCCGGCCGAACTCGTCCGCCATGAGCGACGCACGCGAACGATAATTTGGCTTGTCGAGTACGGTTCGAATGGCTTCACGCAACGCCTGCGGCGTAGGCTGGTTGGTGGCGAGATCGATTCCAATTCCGGACCATGCCACGCGCGCGTTGACGTCGGCTTTGTCTTCGGTGAGCCCCGCAGTCACAAGGGGAATTCCGAAGCTCATGGCCTGGTTGACACTGCCATAGCCACCGTTGGTGACGAATACGTCGACCCTGGGCAGTACCCATTCGAACGGCAGATATTGGGCGAGGCGCGCGTTGCCCGGAATTGGGCCAGGTATGGCGTCGATGGGGCGCCCGCCCGCAGTGGCGATCACGAGCACATCAGGCTCGTTCGCGAGCGCGGCCAGCGTGGGCGCGACCAGCAGCCCGAAATTGTGATTGGCCAGCGTTCCCTGCGTCACCAGGACCACCTTGTGCGAGCCGTCGAGCTCGCTGGCCCATGATGGCAGCGGAGCCTGCTTCGGAATGATGGGAGGCGTGCCTACGAAATTTACCGTGGGTGGGATGTCGCGTGGAAATTCGAAACTTGGAACCGTGAGCTGCAGATAGGCATCTGCGAGCTCCACGACGGATTCGAACATGGGCATCGACAGCGGCCCCACACCGAAGGACTGCAAGCATCGGTTCAAAAGATCGGCCGAAGCTTGATAAACTACCTTGTCATGTTCACGATAGATCGCCGCGTAGTCGTCGCGTTGCTGCTTCGTGGTTGCAGGCGGCAAGCCGGCAAAATTCGGAGCGCCATCTTCCCGGCGCCAGTGCAAGAACGATGTGCCGCAAAGCAAGATCGGGGGCCGTTTCGAGCGAGGCCCGAGCAGCATCGGCAAAACGCCGAACAGCATGTCGTCGCCGATGACGACGTCGGCCGCGAAATTTCGCAGAACCTGCTGCAAACCCTTGTGTTGAGCGGGGATGGCGTCGATGAACACACGCTCGATGGCGACGCGCAGCCAGTCCAGCCCCGGAGGTATGGTTTTGAGTTCGGGAGCCACGGTTCCGAAGTCGCGCAGATCGAAGTCCGCGCCTTCGGGGAAGGCGTGGAATTTTGCTCCAATACCTTCGATGCGGCTGCGCAGAACGCTGCCCGATAGAAAGGCGACCTCGTGGCCTTCGGCAATCAGCATGCGCCCAACCGCAAGCAGCGGATTGAGATGGCCTGTCGCGGGGGTACAAGCGATGAGAATTTTCATGTGATCTGTCTCTCTGGTTGTCGAAAGAGCCGGCCATGCGGAGAGTTGTCCGACGGGCCGACTCAGGCAGAGAAACAGGCTGAAGGATCGCCGTTACGCATCGATTTCGCAGCGGCGCGAAACGGTTACGGTTGCAATGTGTGATGGCTTTGCGAAGGCACCAAGGTGCGAGGATGAGACGTCGGGCGTTTCACCTCTTCACTAAATATTCGCAATACCCGGATCAAACTTCAAAACGCCTTCGATCCATTTGGCGACGCGCAGCGTTCGAAGATCCTGCCGATAGGGGCCGACGATCTGAATCCCTAAGGGCAGGCCGTTCTTGCCGAAGCCGGCCGGCAGCGACAGCGCCGGGGCCCCGAGCAGGGTCCACGGCGCGCAATATTCGGCGTCGCCGGTATAGTGCAGGCCCAGCGGCGCCTCGCCGAAGGCTGGCAGCGTGAACACGGCGTCATAGCCTGATATGTCGGTGGTGAAGGCGTTGCGCCATTTCTCCTGCAACGCCTTGGCACTGAGATAGTCGGTCGCCGGGTGGGCCTTTCCGGTCTGAACCAGCGACTTCAGATGATCGCTGGTGCGATCGGGATAGCGCGCCACCAGGTCCGCAAAGATCGCGGCACCTTCGGCGGCGAGAATGGTGTTGATCGCGCTCCAATTGCCGTGATCGATCTCGGCGAGTTCAAACTCGTCGAGGACGGCGCCCGATCTGCGCAGCGTCGCGACGGTAGCATCGAAGACCTTCTGCTGCTCTGGTTCAGCCTTCGACCATTTGGCAAAGCGGACAATGGCAAGGCACGGTTTGTCGAGCGGCAGCACGCCGTGACCGATATCGACCGCAAAGCCGGGAACCGGCCGGCCATGGGGATCGCGGTCGCTTGTGCCTGACAGCAGCGACAGGGCGAATGCTACATCGTCGACGCGCCGCGCAAAGAAGCCGACGTGATCGAGCGAGGGGCTTAAGGGATGCACGCCGGTGCGCGGGATGGCGCCAAAGCTCGGCTTGAACCCGACCACGCCATTGAAGGCGGCGGGCCTGATGACCGAGCCGAGCGTCTGCGTGCCCAGCGCCAACGGGACGATGCCGGCCGCGACCGACGCCGCCGATCCTGACGACGATCCGCCCGGCGTATGCTTGTTGTTCCACGGATTGACCGTCGGTCCCGGATGCCGCCAGGCGAATTCGGTCGACACCGTCTTACCGAAGATCGTGGCGCCGAGATTGCGCAGGCGCTCGACCACCCAGGCGTCGGCGGCGGGAACGTGATCCCGGTAGACCGGCGAGCCATTGGTCGTGGGCATGTCCGAGGTGGCGATGATGTCCTTGATGGCGACGGGAATGCCGGACAACGGGCCCGGCCGTCGCGCGACGTCCGGGGGAAGGTATTCGAACGCTTTGAGCATGGGCTCGACGGCCTTCGTCTTTTCCAGACAGGCCGCCGCATAGGCGTCCGCCGCCGCCTGATCGTCCCTGAACAGGCGGAGAAGTTCGAGAACCCCGGCGCCGGATTGAAGGGCGGAGCGTGCGGTCGGATCGGTCATGTCGTTCATTCCCGGGGCAGATCGTCTTAAAGCGTTTTCGAGCGAAGAGGATACCGCTTCGCGCGGAGAAAAACGCGTCAAAACAAAATATTAGAGCCCGATCCTCATTCAACCAGAACCGGGCTCTCAATCAATAGATCAGGGAGAAAGGACGCGCAAACCGGAAGTCTGCACGGGTGCCATCGGGTTATTTCATCGCAAGCGCCGGATCGATGAACGTCTTCACCACGAACGACTTGTAGTCCGGCTGGCTCGCGAGATTCCCGAGCGCAATCTGCGTATCCATCGACACCTTCAGCGCGTCGGCTGATATATCCACGCTCGGCGGATAGACGCCATCGGCGAGCATGCGCTTGACGGCGGCTTCCACCACGACCGGGTCGAGCGTCGGAAACTCCTTCTTGGCGATCTCGACGGTCTTGGCTTCGTCCTTGGCCATGAAGCGCATCGCCATTTCCATGCCGTTGACGACGCGCTGCGCGGTATCGGGGTCGACATCCTTGCGCGCGGTCACGGCCGAGAAGGCGTAGGCGCCATAGAGTTTCGGAAAGCCGAGCACGACCTTCATGCCCTTGGCGACGGCCTGATCGAGGCCGGGCTCATACATCACGGCGATGTCGGCCTGCTTGGCGACGAAGGGGCCAGGCTCGGAGCCGATCGCGACCGGGATCATGTCGACATCGGTCTTGGCGTCCATGCCGTTTTCCTTCAGCAGCTTGATGAACAGCGAGGTGCTGGTGGTCGGCATCAGGCCCGTGACGACCTTCTGGCCCTTGATGTCCTTGATGCTGTCGAACTTGAAGTCCGGCGCGGTCGCGATCCACACCGCGGCACCATTGACGACATTGGCGATGATATCGACCGGCGCCCCCTTGGAGGCCGCGATTGCCGTCCATTCCGGTCCATGAATGGAAAACTGTGCGCTTCCGGAAATGACCGCCGAGAGCGCCACCGTCGGCGCGCCGGCGGTCTCCTTGGTGAGGTCGAGGCCCTGTTGGGTGAAGAAGCCCTCGTCGATCGCCACATAGAGCGGCAGATACAGCATCGACTGGAATGCCTGCGACAGCACTACCTTCTTGTTCTCGGCGAGTGCCGGCGTGGCGAGCAGGACCGAGATCAACGCGGCGGCGCGGGCAACGCGCGTGGGCAACGACATCTGACGTCTCCGTATGTGCATGTGAGCTAGACTTGAACCTGATGGGTAATGTTGGATTGCTTCCAGGGCAGGCTGGTCCGCTCGATGATGTCGATGACGTAATAGAGGACGAACCCCATGATCATCAGCGTGAACAGCCCGACCCACACGGTGTTGAGATCGTAGAGGCTGGAAGCCGTGTAAATCAGGTGGCCGAGCCCGCGCTGCGACGAGATGAATTCGCCGACCACCGCGCCGACCAGCCCGAAGCCGATATTGATCCGGAAGGTTGCGATGATGGACGGCAAGGTCGACGGCACCACGGCCTTGAAGAACACCTGATGCTTGTCCGCGCCCATCGAGATCAGCAGCGATTGCAGATCGACATCGGCATCCTTGGCGGCCTGGTAGGCCGCGATCAGCGCCACGATCGCGGTCAGCGAGACCGATAGCGCGACCTTGGAAACGAGGCCAGTGCCGAACCACAGCACCACGATCGGCGCCAACGCGATCTTCGGCACGCTGTTGATGGCGACGATAAAGGGCTCGACCAGCCGCGCCACGAACACCGAGTACCAGAGCGCGAGCCCCAGCAGCGATCCAAGGATGGTGCCGATAACGAAGCCGAGAATGGCCTCGAACAGGGTGTACCAGGTGTCCGACAGCAGATCGCCGCTCATGATCATCTTGAAGCCATCGGCGAAGATCCCGAATGGCGACCCCACCAGGAAGGCGGAGATCCATCCCATCCGCACACCGATCTCCCACACAGCAAAGAATGCGATCACCGCCAGCGCCTGCAGCGCGGTGCGGCCGAGCGTGGTGTCGAAGCTGGCGCGGCGGCGCCGCGCGCGCGGTTTACGCTTCGGCAGGGGAGCTGCGCCGGGCATGGTGAGGGTCACGCGGTTTTCTCGGTCTGGATGTCGAGTTCGGCGCAGAGCGCGTGGAAATAGCCCGAGAACCTGGTGTCGCTGCGCGCCGCGATCGGGGAGGCGGCGGCGATATCGATGTCGTGCACGATCTTGACGCGCGCGGGCCGGCCGCTGAGCACGACCACGCGCTTCGACAACGCGACCGCTTCGTCGATGTCGTGCGTCACCAGGATTACGGTCTTGTGGTAGGTCTCGACCGCGTCCTTCAGCACGCCTTCGAGATAAAGCCGCGTCTGGTAGTCCAGCGCGGAGAACGGCTCATCGAGCAGGAGAATATCGGGGTCCATGATCAGCGTGCGGATCAGCGCCACGCGCTGCCGCATGCCGCCGGACAGCGTCTTCGGATAGGCGTTCTCGAATCCGGCGAGGCCGAACCCCTTGAGATATTCCCGCGCCTTGCCTTCAGCCTCGGTGCGGTCGACGCCGCGCGTCTCCAACCCCAGCAGCACGTTGCCGAGCACGGTGCGCCAGGGAAACAGCAGGTCCTTCTGCATCATGTAGCCGACGCGGCCGCGCAGGCTCTCGATGTCCTGGCCGAGATACTGCATCGCGCCGGAGTCGGGCTCGATCAGGCCGGCGATGATGTTGAAAATCGTGGTCTTGCCGCAGCCGCTCGGCCCGATGATGCTGACGAAGTCGCGCGCGTTGATGTCAAACGACAGGTCGTCAAGGACGCGGACCTCGCCGGCCTTGCCCTGGAAGGATTTTCGGACGTTTCGAACGCTTAACTGGACTTGACTGGGCTGCATCGCAGGACAGCCAACGCAACTTGTATGCCACACGCCAAGGGGCGGAAAGCCGTGCTGTCATGGCGCTAAAGCCGGTTTACGCTGTGCCGGCCGGGGCATGGCGCCGGGGCCGTGCGCAAAAACTCCTCAGCCCGCTGCGAAATTATGCATGACAGGCTGACGATAACAGCCGCGTGAGGACCGCCGGGCCAAGCCATCGGACGTCCTGTGCGCCCCTGAGAAGGTGCGTTTTCGTCTGCCTGACCGGAACCGCGCGCCGGGCAGGGCCTCTTGGCGGCTCTTGCGGTCACGAAATGTGGCCACCATTTGACATCAGAGGATTTTAGCCATGTTGGACTTTACCCGAGATACCATCGACGACTTCTCATCATCAAACCCGCCGGAACCCGCTTCCGAGGCCGCTCCCGCCAACGACCAGGCTTTGCTTGACGCTTATTCCAATGCGGTGATCAGCGTCACCGAACGCATTGGGCCGGCCGTCGTGCGCGTGGAGACCGGCTCGAAAGAGCCGGGATCGCGCGAGCGTGGCGGGCTCGGCTCCGGCATCGTCATTTCGCCCGACGGGCTGGTGCTGACCAACAGCCACGTGGTCGGCTCGTCAAAACAGATCAGGCTGCGGGATAATGAGGGCATTGTCACCGATGCGCGTGTGCTCGGCGTCGATCCCGATACCGACCTCGCGCTGCTGCGCGCCGATGGCGTGCGCGACCTGCACTACGCGTCGCTGGGTAATTCAAAGAGCCTGCGCCGTGGCCAGCTCGTGATCGCGATCGGCAATCCCTTGGGGTTCGAGTCCACCGTCACTGCCGGCGTGGTCTCGGCGCTCGGCCGCTCGATCCGCTCGGCGAATGGCCGCACCATCGAGGATGTGATCCAGACCGATGCCGCGCTCAATCCGGGCAATTCCGGCGGACCGCTGGTGTCGTCGTCGGCGGAGGTGATCGGCATCAACACCGCGATCATCAGCGGCGCGCAGGGCATCTGTTTTGCCGTTGCCAGCAACACCGCGCAATTCGTGCTGTCGGAGATCATCCGTCACGGCTATGTGCGGCGCGCCTATATCGGCGTGTCCGGGCAGAGCGCGCCGGTTCCGCGGCGGCATGCGGTGCTCGCCGGCGTCGACAACAAGATGGGCGCTCTTCTGATGCAGATCGAGCCGGATACGCCGGCGGCACAGGCCGGCTTGTTGCCGGGCGATGTCGTCATCCGTCTCGATAATGTCGAGATCAACGGCGTCGATGATTTGATCCGCACGCTGGATCGCGACCGCATCGATCGCAAGCTCAAGATGGATGTGCTGCGGTTGGGACGTCTGCGCGAGATCGACATTCATCCGATCGAACGCAAGCGTTCAGCGCGCTAGGCGGCTCGTACCAACACAAAAAGGCGGCCGATCTGGCCGCCTTTTCTCTGCTTTTTCTCTGCCTTTTTTCTTGCGTCGCTCTAAAGCCGATTACTGGCAAAGATGCCGGCGGCCGTCTTCGCCACGAAAATAAGTGCCGGGCTGGCAGACGAAATCGCCGTTGCCATAATAGGGAGCGGGCGCGTAACCGCCGTCGGTATCGTAGGCGTAGGAGTCGCCATAATCCGGGCCATAGCCGCCGTAGTAGCCGAGGCCACCGAGCGCCGCGCCGGCAACTACGCCAGCCGCAATCCCCGGTCCGAAACCGCCACGACGGAATCCACCGCCGTGAAAGCCACCACCGTGGAATCCGCCGCCGCCCGCGAAATGCGCGCCGCCACCACCCATGTGGCCGCCGCCACCACCATGTCCGCCGCGTGCGAGTGCCGGCGATGCCGCAGCTAATGCAATTGCTAGACAGGCCGCGCCTATCGTCTTGAATTTTGTCATGACCATTCTCCTGCTTTCGTTGTGGAGAGAACGGCCCGCCGTCGCGAATGTTCCTGACGTGGACGCCTTGTAATGCGGCAATTGATCGGAATTAGGCGCGTAAAAAGGGGCGGCGATATCTGAACAGGTCGCGCCGATCGGAGACCCGTTAACGCTAAATGGAGCCGATTCTCCGAAAAGATCATGCCTGACAGAGGCAGGCGAACGGACGGCGTGGGCCTATACACCTATAAAATCAGGCCTTCAACTGGCTAAAATCACGCAAACCCTATAAATATAGGGGGCGGCGGCGTTGCGAATCGTCTACCGATGATGGCCCGAGGGGGTGGCCACGCCGCCAACAAAGCTGTGTAGATCGCGGGATACGCGGTTTTTGCAGGTTTTTCTAAATACTGTCGCGTGACCCGAATCACACTTAAAGGAGAGAAAATGGCTGTACAGATGACCAAATCGCAGTTGATCGAGAAGATCTCTGGCGAAACCGAAGTAGCGAAGAAGGACGTCAAGGGCGTGCTCGAGACGCTGGCGAGCGTCGGCTACAAAGAGCTGAAGAAGAACGGTCTCTTCCTGGTTCCCGGATTTGCCAAATTCGTCGTGATCAAGAAGCCCGCCACCAAGGCTCGGCAGGGCACCAACCCATTCACGGGCGAGGCCATGACCTTCAAGGCCAAGCCGGCCCGCAAGATCGTCAGGGCGCGCCCGGTCAAGGCTGCGAAGGACGCGGTTTAAGTGTGAAAGGCCCCGCAAGGGGCCTTTTGCATTAAGGGGGGACGTTGAGGGGGCGGACGGCCGAAATGAGCCCGCGCCTGCTTCTATTGTCTGTCGCGATGGTTCTTTGAGATGCGCGACCATCCCCTCCGCTCCGGTGCGCTATTCTTATGTCAATAATGCTCCTGATCCCCGCCAGCGGGGATCAGGATAGCAACGTCCTTGGCGCAGGAATCCCTTGGCGCCGGCATCGGCCCAGATCTCAAGAAATACAATTAAGAATAGCTGAAGAACCAGCCTCCTCACCGGGGACCGGGCAGATGTATCCCGGTGCCGCGCTGCTATGCTGCACGGGCACGGCCCAACAAGAAATTTCGCCGGGAGAGGGGACAGGAGATGGCACTCTCGCAGCCGAGCGTCCCGCGCGATCCCAATTGGACTCGCCTTCATCAACAGCATCGGCACGGTCGGTGGTTTTGCCGGACCTTCGATGATGGGCTGGCTGAAGGAGTTTTCCGGCTCCTACGTCTTCGGGCTTACCGCGTTGGCCGCGATCATGGTCGCGGCCGCCGTGGCATCGATGTCGATGAAGCTTGTCGTGTCGAAGGAATAGAAGCCGGGCACGGCGGGCGAAGTCAGGTCTTCCGTCCGTAGTTCAGCAGCCCGCCTTTGCCCTTTGGCGGATGGGCGCGAAGCCCGTCCTCGTTGGGCTCGGTGCCCCAGCCGGGCCGGTCGGGCATGACGAGATAGCCGTCCTTGATTTCGGGCACGTGGGTGAACAGCTCGTGGTCCCAGGCGAGGCGATCGACATCGGTCTCCATGATCCGCAGGTTCGGCACCGCTGCGCTGAAATGCGCGTTCATCATGGTGCAGAGATGGCCGTAGAAATTATGCGGGGCGACGTTGACTTCGCAGGCCTCCGCGGCGGCCGCGATCTTCATCGATTGCCACACCCCGTTCCAGGGCGTGTCGATGATCGCGACATCCATCGCCTGCTCGCGAAAGTAAGGCAGGAATTCGCGCAAGCCTGTCAGCGTCTCACAGGACGAGATCGGGTGCGGACTTTGCCGCCTGATATAGCCGAGCGCTTCCGGGCTGAAGGTGTCGATCTCGATCCAGAACATGTCGAGGTCGGCGATCTCGCGCAGGATCTTGAGATAGCCTTCGGTCTTCGCATTGAAATTGAGATCGAGCAGGATGTCGACATCGGGCCCGGCGCCGTCGCGGATGGCTTCGAGATGCATGCGCAAGTCGCGCAACACCTTGCGGTCGACGTTGATCTCCGGCTCGAACGGCGAGCCGAAACCCGGCCGCCAACCCTGCGGCTTGCCGCCGTCATAGGTAAAGATGTTGGTCTTCAGCGCCGTGAACTTTTTCTCGCGGACCTCGCGGCCGATCGCTTTTACGCCATCGAGATCGGTGATCTCCGGCTTGTACCAGCTCGGATGATTGATGCGCCACGTCGCGCAATGCGACCAGTAGACCCGGATGCGGTCGCGGATCTTGCCGCCGAGCAGTTCATAGCAGGGTACGCCGAGCACCTTGCCCTTGACGTCGAGCAGGGCGTTTTCGATCGCGCCGAGCGCCTGTGCAATGACGCCGCCGGTGCTGGGACGGGTGGCCGCAAAAAGTTCGGCGTAGATGCGCTCGTGCTGAAGCGCGTTCTGCCCGATCACGCGCGTCGACAGCCGCTCGATCGCCGCACCGAGGCCGGGTGAACCAAAACCTTCGTCGAATTCGCTCCAGCCGACCACGCCGTCTTCGGTGGTGATCTTGACGAAGTGATAGTTTCGCCAGCCGGCGTCGCACGCCAGCGTTTCCACGCTGCGCACCTTGGATATCCCGGGCATAACGTTTCCCCTTATGTTTTTATTTTTTTGTCGTCACTCAGCAGCCTGAGCGCGTCGCTCGTCGAGCGGCACCACCTCTGCCGAGGCTGGCTCCCGCATCTTGTGCACCATGCTGAACACAACCGGGACAAACATCAAGGTCGCAACCGTCGAAAACATCAGGCCGCCGATCACGGCGCGGCCGAGCGGGGCGTTCTGCTCGCCGCCTTCGCCGAGGCCGAGCGCCATCGGCAGCATGCCGATGATCATCGCCAGCGCCGTCATCATGACCGGGCGGATACGGACGAAGCCGGCTTCCAGCGCCG
Organism: Bradyrhizobium canariense; assembly: GCF_900105125.1. NCBI lineage: Bacteria > Pseudomonadati > Pseudomonadota > Alphaproteobacteria > Hyphomicrobiales > Nitrobacteraceae > Bradyrhizobium > Bradyrhizobium canariense. Next base: position 7,684,920 of record NZ_LT629750.1, read on the forward strand.
CGGCGATCGGATCGCCCAGATATTCGTAACGCTCACGCGCAAAGCTGATCACCAGCACGCTGTTGGCGGTGGCGACGCCCATGCACATGATCGCGCCGGTGAGCGCCGGCACCGACAGCGTGGTCTGCGTCGTAAACAGCATCCAGACGATGCCGGCCAGCGCCGCCGGCAGCGCGGTGATGATCACAAAGGGATCGGACCACGACTGGAAGTTCACCACGATCAGGAGATAGATCAGCACCACGGCGCCGAGCAGTCCGAACAGCAGGCCGGAGAACGAACTCTCCATGGTCTGCACCTGGCCAACCAAAGCGACCGAGCTGCCCTTGGGCAATTCATTGGCAGTTTCAGCGATCACCTTGCGGATATCGGCCGCCACCGCGCCGAGATCGCGCCCCTGCGGCGTGGCGTAGATCTGCACCATCGACTGGATATCGTATTGCGACACGACCGCGTTGGAGGTCGACCGGGTGATGTTGGCGATGCCGCCGAGAATGACCGGCGTCTGCATGCCCTGCGCGGTCATTGGCAGGGTTTCCAATGCGCTCAGCGAATCCAGCTGGTATTGCGGCGTCTGCATCACGATCGAATAGGACACGCCGTTATTGGGATCGAGATAGTAGGTCGGCGCCACCTGGGAGCTGCCGGCCAGATTCACCACCATGCTGTTGGCGACATCGCGTTCGGTCAGGCCGACATATTGCGCGCGGGTGCGATCGACATCGACATTGAAGCTCGGGCTTCGCGCCGATTGCTGAATGCGCGCGTCCGCGACGCCGGGAATGTGGCGGATTTTCGTGAGCAATTTGTTGGCATAGCCGAAATTGCCGTCGAGATTGGCGCCGCGAACTTCCAGATCGATCGGCGCCGGCGCGCCGAAATTGAGAATCTGGTTGACGATATCGGCCGGCAGGAACGCGAAAATGTCGCCGGGGAATTGCGCGGGCAGTTTTTCGCGCAGCGCCTTGACGTAGCCGTCGGTCGGCTCGTGACCTTCCTTCAGCTTGATCTGGATGTCGCCGTCCTGCGGGCCGATCACGCCGGTGTTGTTATAGGTCATGTTGATGCCGCTGATCGGCATGCCGATATTGTCGGCGATGGTCTCGATCTCCTCGGGCGGGATTACCGTGCGAATGGCTTTCTGGATGTCGGCAAACTGATTGGCGGCATCTTCGACGCGGGTGCCGACCTGGGTCCGCACATGCATCAGGATCTGGCCGGCGTCGACCGAGGGAAAGAAGTTACGGCCGAGATACGGCACCAGCAGGAACGACACGGCGATAAAGCCGATGAAGCCGATCACGAATGCCGGCCGGTGCATCAGCGCGATCCCGAGCAGGTCGCGATAGGCGCTGCGGAACCGCTCGAAGCCGGCCTCGAACGCCCGCTGAAACCGCACCAGCGGATTGCGGGTCGGCGGAGGCCCGTGTTCGCCGTGATGCACGTGCGGGTGCAGCAGATATTTCGCCATCGTCGGCACCAGCGTGCGCGACAGGATGAACGACCAGACCATGGCGAACATCACGGCTTCCGCCATCGGCACGAACAAAAAGCGCGCGATGCCGGTCAGGAAGAACATCGGCACGAACACGATGCAGATACACAATAGCGACACGAACGCCGGCACCACGATCTGGTTGGCGCCGTCCAAGATCGCCTGTTCGACTTCCTTGCCCTGTTCGAGGTGGTAATTGATATTCTCGATCGTCACGGTGGCTTCGTCGACGAGAATGCCGACCGCGAGCGCAAGCCCGCCCAGCGTCATGATGTTGAGCGTCTCTCCGATCGCCGACAGCATGATGATGGAGCCGAGCACCGCGAGCGGGATCGAGGTGGCGATAATGATGGTCGAGCGCCAGCTGCCGAGAAACAGCAGGATCATGACGCTGGTCAGGAGCGCTGCGATGATGCCTTCACGGGCGACGCCGGTGATCGCGCCGCGCACGAACAGCGACTGATCGCCGATGAAGCCGATCTTCAACGAGTCCGGCAGCGAGGATTTGAACTCCTGCACCTTCTGCTTGATGCCGGCGATGATATCAAGCGTCGAGACCGAGCCCGCTTTCAGCACCATCATCATCACCGAGCGGTTGCCGTCGACATGCACGATGTTGGTCTGCGGCGGATTGCCGTCGCGAATGTTGGCGACGTCGCGCACATAGACCATGGCGCCGTTGACGGTCTTGATCGGGAGGTCGCCGAGTTCCTGGATCTTCGACGGCGAATTGTTGAGCTGGACGGTATATTCGAAAGATCCGATCTTTTCGGTGCCGACCGGCGTGATCAGGTTTTGCGCCGCCAGCGTGTTGGCGACATCCTGTCCTGACAGCCCGCGCGCCTGCAATGCGGACGCATCAAGATCGATCTGGATTTGCCGTTGCTTGCCGCCGTAAGGGTAGGGGATGGCGGCGCCAGGCACCGTCACCAGCGGCGTGCGCAGCTGGTTGATGCCGATATCGGCGAGGTTCTGTTCGGTGAGGCCTTCGCCCGACAGCGCGAGCTGGATGATCGGCACCGTGGATGCGTTGTAGTTCAGGATCAGCGGCGGCGTCGCGCCCGGCGGCAATTGCTTGAGCAAGGTCTGCGAGATCGCGGTGACCTGGGCGTTAGCGGTGCGGATATCGACATTGGGCTGGAAGAAAATCTTGACGATGCCGAACCCGTTATAGGAGTTCGCGACGATGTGCTCGATGTCGTTGACCGTGGTGGTCAACGAGCGCTCGAACGGGGTGGTGATGCGCCCCGACATCTGGTCGGGCGGCAGGCCGGTGTATTGCCAGACCACGCCGATGACGGGAATCCGGATGTCCGGGAAGATATCGGTCGGCGTGCGCAGCGCGGCAAGCGGCCCGATGATCAGAATAAGCAGCGCGAGCACGACAAAGGTGTACGGCCGCCCGAGGGCAATTCTGACGATGGCATTCATTCGTGCGCTTCTCGATCAATCGCGAAACAGCGGTTGCGCTGCAAAACTCACGCCGAGAGTTTCTGGCATCGCGCGAGAAGGTTTTCCAATCACTAAGTTCTCATCCAATTCGTGAGCGAATTACTTTTTCGTAATATTGATCGCCTCAAAAGCGAGCTTAATCGAGGTTAACCCCGGCAACGATACCACACGCCGTCATCGCCCTGGAAATAACCGGGCATCGGGTTATGTGAACGATATCGGCGCGTGCAATAAATTGGACCAAAATGCGATCCGCCTGACAGCGTGGACCCGATTATTCCGGCCGCCCCCAGCCAGGCGAGGCCGGGTCTGGCGGCGAAATCGCCTGGAAAAACGCCATTAGCCTGAAAATCGCGCGTGTCGTCACGATTGTCATAATACCAGGCCGTGGGAGGCGTATCCCTGCGCAGGAAGGGTTCGTGGGTGCTCTGCGCAAGCACCGGTGCTGCGCCCGCGGACGACAGGATCATTGCGGCTGCGATCGATGCTCTCAGTTTGCTCATGACAGCGCCATCAGTTGCAACATGGCCGGTTCGTCCCCCAATCGCCTTTCCAGCCGTCAAGCTTGCCGCGCCGGAATTGCAAATAGAGTCCGTCCCTCCGATCCGATAGCGCGCTGCCTTTCACGTTAGGCAGAGCGAGAAACATTTCGTTGCCGGGACGGCCCCTGACGTAAATCAATTGTGTGCCCAGCGCCTGCGAGGCCTCGTCCGCGCTCATGCCGAATGTCAGCGGCGTGTTGTTGGCAAGCTGCGCATGGGCGGGCGCCAGCGCGCTGCCTGCCATCGTGACCATCAGGATCGCTGCCGCACCAAAGATCATTCCCCGCATGGCAGAGCCCCTCACGGTTGCGGTTGTGGCGGCAGGGAGGCCAGCTTGCCGTCCGGCGTCCATCCGCCACCGAGCGCCTGGAACAGGCTGCTGGCGGCCAGAAGCTTGGTCAATCGCACCTGCGCCAGCGTGTTCTCGGCCGTGAGCAGGGTTTGCTGGGTCTGCAGCACCGTGATGAGGTTGACGGTGCCGGCGCGCAATTGCGTCTCGGAGACGTCGAAAGCCCGCTGCGAATTTTTCACGGCTTCGATCTGGAGCCGTTCCTGCCGGGTGAACTGCGCCAGCGCGACGAGGGCCTTCTCGACATCGCTGAAGGCCGACAGCACCGCCTTGCGATAGGCCTGCAGGTTTTGCAGTTGCACGCCCTTGGCCTGCTTCAACTCGCTCTCGAGCAGGAAGCCGTCGAAGATCGGCTGGGTCAGTCCCGCGGATAGCGTGTAGAACCAGGCGCCCGGACCAAACAGCGAGGCAAGTGCGGCACTCTGCACGCCGGTCGTCGCCGTCAACTGGATCTGCGGAAAGAATGCGGCGCGCGCCGATTCGACGCTGAAATTGGAGGCGGCGAGCTGCGCCTCGGCCTGACGAACATCCGGCCGCTGATAGAGCAATTCGGAAGGAAGGCCGGGCGTCACGCGCGGAACGGAGATCGAGGTCAGCGTTCCGCCCTTGACGTTGAAGTTCGCGGGCGCGCGCGCCATCAGCAGCGCGAGCGCCACGATATTCTGCCTCAACGTCACTTCGAGCGGCGGGATCGCCGCGCGTTCGGTCGAGACCAGCGCTTCCTGTTGCGACAGGTCGAGCTGCGAGGCCGTTCCGCCGTTGAACTGCTGCTGGATCAGCGCCAGGATGCGCTCGGCGGCGGCGAGATTGCGGCGCGCGACCGCGAGTTCGTCCTGCGCGGCCAAAACCTGGAAGTAGGTGTTGGCAACCGTGACGATGGTGGTGAGCGTCACCACGTCGCGATTATACCGGGCCACTGTCGCGCTTTCTTCCGCTGCATAGAGCGTCGCGCGATTCTTGCCCCAGAAATCGATCATGTAGCTCGCGGTGAGGCCGGTGTTGAACTGGTTGAAGGTCGAGGCGCCGCCACCACTGCTGACACTGCCAAGCCCGCTGCTAGTGCTACTGCTACTGCCGCTCTGCGATCCGAAATGCTCGCGCTCGGCGGTCGCCGTGCCGGTCACCGATGGCAGCAGCGGAGCTCCCTGAACCCCGACCTGCGCATCGGCCTGGACGATCTGGGCCACGGCTACCGCGATGTCGAGGTTGAAGATCTGCGCCTGCTCCATCAGCGAGGTCAGTTCGGCGGAGCGGAATCCGCGCCACCAATCCAGCGCCGGGACGGCGGCATCAGGCGCGCGCGACGACGCTTCGTGATAGGCGGCTGGAACTTCGAGATTAAGTTCGGGGCGCTCGCTGCCGAGAATACAGCCCGACAATTCCGGCGCGAGCAGAAGCACGGCGAGGGCCGAGGCGATACGGACCTTGCCGCCGGATCGCGCAAACCAGAAGTGTGACTTCGGCGCAAGGTTACTCATGGGCCACCGGCTCGAGCTGCGACTTCAATTGTGTCCTGCGTTGCGGCGTCCGCAGAAAAGACATTGCTTCGATCCCCACATCGCACAGGGCTCGTTCAAGCGCTAGGCCTTTGCCTTTGATAGCCGTTGTTGTTGACATCTATTCGCCCGGTTGCAGCCTGGCGACCGGTGCCACACCCCTGAGCCTCTGGGCCCAGAGGCGGAAGCGATCCATGTACAGATAGATCACCGGGGTGGTGTAGAGCGTCAGCACCTGGCTGAGGAGAAGGCCGCCGACGATCGCAATGCCGAGCGGCTGGCGAAGTTCGCCGCCATCGCCCATGCCGATCGCAAGCGGAAGCGCGCCGAGCAGGGCGGCCATGGTCGTCATCATGATCGGCCGGAAGCGCAACAGGCAGGCCTCGTAGATCGCGTCAAAGGAGCTGAGGCCGCGCCCGCGCTCGGCCTCGAGCGCGAAATCGATCATCATGATCGCATTCTTCTTCACGATGCCGATCAGCAGAATGACGCCGATCAGCGCCATGATGCTGAATTCGACGTGGAACGCCATCAGCGCCAGCAGGGCGCCGACGCCGGCGGACGGCAGGGTGGACAGGATCGTCAGCGGATGCACGTAGCTTTCATAGAGCACGCCGAGCACGATGTAGATCGTGACCAGCGCTGCCAGAATCAGGAAAGGCTGGTTGGCGAGCGAATCCTGGAACGCCTTCGCCGTGCCCTGGAAGGTGCCGCGAATCGTGGCGGGCACGCCGATCCGGTTCATGGTGGCATCGATGGTGGCGACGGCGGTGCTGAGCGAGACGTTGGGCGGCAGGTTGAATGAGATAGTGTTGGCGACCAGCAGGCCCTGATGATTGACGGCCAGCGGCGTCGCACCTTGCGTAAACTTCGCGACCGCGGACAGCGGAATCATGGTTTCCTGGTTGGTGGAAACGGCCGAGCCGGTCGAGGCCACGCCTTTGCCGGTGGCGCCGATCGAGTTGGTGGCGAGGTTGCGGGCGGCTTGCGCATTGGCGGAATTGGCCGAGGATGATTGCCCCGGCGCGGTGACGGTTCCCGCGACCGCATTGGTCGCCTGCGAGCCGCCGACCGAGGCGCCGGATGTGCTGACATAGACGTCCTTCAGCGTTTCCGGATTTTGCCAATATCGCGGCGCCACTTCCATGATCACGTGATACTGGTTGCGGGCGACATAGATGGTCGAAACCTGGCGCTGGCCGAACGCGTCATAGAGCGTGTTGTCGATCTGGCTGACGGTGATGCCGAGCTGGGCGGCCGCGTCGCGGTCGATCACGAGGTCGGATTCAAGCCCCTTGTTCTGCTGGTCGCTATTGACGTCGGCGAGGTTGGGCTCTCGTTGCAGCGCCGCGGCGATCTTCGGCGACCACTCGTTGAGTTCCTCCAGCGTGGGACCCTGCAGCGTATATTGATACTGCGCGTTGCTGGCCCGGCCGCCGACGCGGATGTCCTGCACCGCTTGCAGGAACAGGGTTGCGCCCGGCACGACTGCCATCTCGCGCCGCAGCCGCGCAATCACGCCGTCGGCGGAGACGTGGCGCTGGTTGAGCGGATACAGAGAGACGAACATGAAGCCGGAATTGGTCTGGCCGCCGCCGGTGAAACCGACGACCGCTTCAACGGCCGGGTCCTTTTTGATGATGGAGACGAACTGCGCCAGCTTCTGCTGCATCAACTGAAACGAAATGCTTTGGTCGGCCTGGATCGAGCCGATCAGACGCCCGGTGTCCTGCTGCGGGAAGAAGCCTTTCGGGATGACGTCGTACAGGTAGAAATTGAGGCCGAAGACGACCGCGAGGATCAGCATCGTCGTCGCCGGATGCTTGAGCGCCGATGTCAGCGAGCGCCGATAGAGATTGAGCATTCCGTCGAAGAAGCGTTCGCTGATCTGATAGAGCCGTCCGTGCGGCCGGCCGGTCTCGCCGCGCAGCAAGACGGCGCACATCATCGGCGTGGTCGCCAGCGAAACCGCAAGCGAGATCAGGATCGCGATCGAGATCGTCATCGCGAATTCACGGAACAGGCGGCCGACAATGCCGCCCATCAGCAGGATCGGGATGAAGACGGCGATCAGCGAGATGCTCATCGACAGCACGGTGAAGCCGACTTCGCTGGCCCCCTTCAGCGCGGCATCCAGCGGCGTCATCCCGTCCTCGATATGGCGGGTGATGTTTTCGAGCACCACGATGGCATCGTCGACGACGAAACCGGTTGCGACAGTGAGCGCCATCAGCGAAAGATTGTCGAGGCTGTAGCCCATCAGGTACATGGCGGCGAAGGTCGCGATCAGCGATACCGACACCGCGACCACAGGGATGAAGGTGGCGCGCAGGTTCCGCAGGAACGCGAACACCACGACGATGACCAGCAATACCGCAAGGATCAGGGTGCGTTCGACATCGCGCAGCGAGGTGCGAATGGTGGTCGAACGGTCGGCTGCCGCCTCGACGTCGATAGCCGGGGAAATCGAAGCCCGCAGTTGCGGCATCAGCGCCATCACCCGATCCACGGTGCTGATGATGTTGGCGCCGGGTTGCCGATAGAGAATGATCAGGACGGCCGGCTTGCCGTTGGCGAGACCGGAATTGCGCAGGTTTTCCACGCCGTCGGTAACCTCGCCGACATCGGAAAGATGCACCGGCGCGCCGTTTCGGTAGGCGACGATCAGCGATTGGTAATCGGCCGCCTTGTTGGCCTGGTCGTTGGAGTAAATCTGATAGCGCTGCTCGCCAACGTCGATCCCGCCCTTTGGACTGTGCGCATTGGCGCTCGACAGCGCGGCGCGCACGTCCTCCAGCCCGATGCCGTATTTGTAGATCGCCTGTGGAATGAGATCAACGCGCACCGCGGGCAGCGAACTGCCGCTGACGCCGACTTCGCCGATGCCCTCGACCTGCGACAGTTTTTGCGCCAGCACGGTCGATGCCGCGTCATAGAGGTCGCCGCGCGAGGCCGTGTCGGATGTCAGGGTCAGGATCAGGATCGGGGCGTCGGCCGGATTGACCTTTTTATAGGTCGGGTTGGACCGGAGGCTGGTCGGCAGATCGGCGCGGGCGGCGTTGATCGCGGCCTGCACGTCACGCGCGGCGCCGTCGATGTCGCGGTTCAGTCCGAACTGCAGGGTGATGCGGGTCGAGCCGACCGACGAAGATGAGGTCATCTCGGTGACGTCGGCGATCTGCCCGAGGTGGCGCTCGAGCGGGCTGGCCACCGTCGTGGCCACATCCTGTGGGCTGGCGCCCGGCAGGGTTGCCTGCACGGAAATGGTCGGGAAATCCACCTGCGGCAGCGGTGACACCGGCAGCTTGAAAAACGCCACGGCGCCCGCCGCCGCGAGTCCGAATGTCAGCAACGTCGTTGCGACCGGCCGGCGAATGAATGGTGTTGACGGGCCCATTTCGGTTCAGCGTTCGTTCAATTGGTGGCCGGGCTGACGTCGCGCGAGCGTCCGGCAAAGCGCACGGCGAGGCGATCGAACCAGAGGTAGATCACCGGCGTCGTGAACAGCGTCAGCAACTGACTGACCAGGAGGCCGCCGACGATCGAAATGCCGAGCGGGTGCCTCAATTCGGAGCCCGCGCCGGTGCCCAGCATCAGCGGCAGCGCGCCGAGCACCGCGGCCATCGTGGTCATCAGGATCGGCCTGAACCGCAACAGGCAGGCCTGATAGATCGCCTCGCGCGGCGGCTTGCCCTCGTTGCGCTCGGCATCCAGCGCGAAGTCGATCATCATGATCGCGTTTTTCTTGACGATGCCGATCAGCAGGATGATGCCGATGATCGCCACGATCGTCAGATCGTTGCCGGCGGCCATCAGCGCCAGCAGCGCGCCGATGCCGGCGGAAGGCAGCGTCGACAGAATGGTGATCGGGTGGATGAAGCTCTCATAGAGCACGCCCAGCACGATATAGACGGTGACGATCGCAGCCAGGATCAGGAAGAGCTGATTGGACAGCGACGACTGAAACGCCAGCGCGGCGCCCTGGAACGCGGTGATGACGCTGGCCGGCTGGCCGATATCGACCTGCGCCTGCTTGATCGCCGTCACCGCCTCGCCAAGGGAGGCGCCGGGCGCCAGGTTGAAGGAGATCGTCGCCGCCGGGAATTGGCCGAGATGCGCGACCTGCAGCGGCGCGGTCTCCGTCCGCATCTTGGCCATCACCGACAGCGGCACCGGCGTGCTGCCGACGGAGGAGGGCAGGTAGATCGACGACAGCGAATCCAGCGAGGTCTGCAATTTCGGATCGGCTTCAAGGATGACGCGGTACTGGTTTGAATTGGTGAAGATCGTGGAGACGATGCGCTGGCCGTAGGAATCGTAGAGCGCATTGTCGATCGTGGCGGGCGTGATCCCGAAACGGGCGGCCTGGTTGCGGTCGATATCGACGAACACCGAAAGCCCATATGCCGATATATCGCTGGTTACGTCGGCGAATTGCGGGAGCTGGTTGAGCTTGTCGACAAGTTTCGGCGCCCACTCGTTGAGTTGCGCGGGATCGGAATCCTCGAGGACGAACTGGTATTGGGTGCGGCTGACGGTGCCCTCGATCGTCAGGTCCTGAACCGGCTGCATGTAGAGGGTGATGCCGGTCAGCGAGGCCGTCGCGTCCTTGATGCGCTGCATGATCGTCGCGATGCCGGATTTGCGCTGATCATACGGCTTGAGGTTGATCAGGATGCGTCCGCTGTTGAGCGTGGTGTTGGTCCCGTCCACGCCGATGAACGACGACAGGCTCTCGACTTCGGGGTCTTTCAGGATGACGCTGGCCAGCTGCTGCTGCCGTTCCGCCATCGCTGCATAGGAAACCGACTGCGGCGCTTCGGAGATCGCCTGGATCACGCCGGTGTCCTGAAGCGGGAAGAACCCCTTGGGAATCACGATGTAGAGGAACGCGGTCAGCGCGAAGGTGCCGAGCGCGATGAAAAGCACGAAGGTCTGGCGATCGAGCACCCAATTGAGCGCATGACCATAGAGCTCGATGATGCGGTCGAACCCTTCGCGGCTGTAGCGCTGGAACGCGTTCTCATGCGCTTCGGATTCGGGCTTGAGCAGCTTGGCGCAGGCCATCGGCACCAGCGTCAGCGACACCACGGCCGAGATCAGGATCGTGACCGACAGCGTGATGGCGAATTCCCGGAACAGCCGGCCGACCACGTCTCCCATGAACAACAACGGGATCAGCACCGCGATCAGCGACACCGTCAGCGAAATGATGGTGAAGCCGATCTGCTGGGAGCCTTTAAGCGCGGCTTGCAGCGGCTGTTCGCCCTCTTCGATGTAGCGCGAGATATTCTCGATCACGACGATGGCGTCGTCGACCACGAAACCGGTGGCGATGGTCAGCGCCATCAGCGAAAGATTGTTGAGACTGAAGCCAAACAGGTACATGGCGCCGAGCGTGCCGACCAGCGATAGCGGCACCGACAGGCTCGGGATCAACGTGGCGCGCGCGTTGCGCAGGAACACGAAGATCACCAGCACCACGAGCAACACGGCGAGCGACAGTTCGAACTCCACATCCTCCACCGAGGCGCGGATGGTCACGGTGCGGTCGGTCAGAACGTCGAGGTCGATTGCGGAGGGCAATGAGGCCTGCAATTGCGGCAGCAGCGATTTGATGCCCTGGACCACCGAGATGACGTTGGCGCCGGGCTGCCGCTGGACATTGAGAATGATCGCCGGCGTCTCGTTCATCCAGGCGCCGAGCTTGTCGTTCTCGGCGGCGTCGACGACGTCGCCGACATCGCTGAGGCGGACCGGCGAGCCGTTCTTGTAGGCGACGATCAGCGACTTGTAGTCGGCGGCGTTCTTGATCTGATCATTGGCGTTGATGGTGTAGGCGCGCATCGCGCCGTCGAAATTGCCCTTCGGCGTGTTGATATTGGCGTTGCCGAGCGTGGTCCTGAGATCGTCGATGTTCAGCCCGTAAGCCGCGAGCTTGCGGATGTCGGCCTGGATCCGCACCGCCGGCCGCTGGCCGCCCGAAAGGCTGACAAGGCCGACGCCGGGAAGCTGCGAGATCTTCTGCGCCAGGCGCGTATTAACGAAGTCCTCGACCTGCGTCAGCGGCATGGTTTTCGACGTCAATCCCAACGTCAGGATCGGCGCGTCGGCCGGGTTGACCTTGGCGTAGATCGGCGGCGCCGGAAGATCGGAGGGCAGCAGATTGCCCGCGGCGTTGATCGCGGCCTGCACCTCCTGCTCGGCGACGTCGAGCGAGATGGAAAGCCCGAACTGCAGCGTGATGACGGATGCGCCGGCCGAACTCACCGAGCTCATCTGGTTGAGATTCGGCATCTGGCCGAACTGCACTTCCAGCGGCGCGGTCACCGACGACGTCATCACGTCGGGACTGGCGCCGGGATAGAAGGTCTGCACCTGGATGGTCGGATAATCCACCTCGGGCAGCGCGGCCACGGGAAGGAACTTAAACGCCAGCATGCCGGACAGCATGATGGCGATCATCAGCAATGTTGTCGCCACCGGCCGTAAGATGAACGGCTGGGAGGGACTCATTGCTTTTGTCCGCTATCTTGTTTTTGTTCGCCTTCCGGATGCCGTCTCTTGCCGCCTTTTCCGGCTCCAGGAGTTGATCCGGGAGTTGCACCAGGCGTCGCTCCGGCGCCGGCCGGCTGCACGTTGGTATCGGCCTCCGCGCGCACATTGATCTTGGCGCCATCGCGCAGCTTGTCGGCGCCATCGACGACGATGCGATCGCCGGGCTGCAGCCCCGATTTGACTTCCACGCGGTCGCCATCGGTCACGCCGAGGTCGATCTTGCGGACCGAGACGGTGTCATCGGCGTTGACCAGGTAGACGAACGTGCCGGGCACGCCGCGCTGGACGCCCGCCGTCGGCATCGTGGTGACGCCCTTGTGGGTGTCGAGCAGCAGGCGGATGTTCACGAACTGGTTCGGATAGAGCGCCTCGTTCTCGTTGGGAAACTGCGCGCGCAGCTTGATCGTTCCGGTGGTCGGATCGATCTGGCTGTCGAAGGTCTGCAAGGTGCCGTCGGCGATCTTGGTGGCGCCGCCACGATCAAGCGCGGTCGCAGGCAGCACGGCGCCATCCTGGAGACGTTTCGAAATCGGCTGCAAATTGTCTTCCGGCACCGTGAACAGCACGCTGATCGGCTTCAACTGCGTGATGACCACAAGACCGGTGGCATCGCCCGGCGTGACATAGTTGCCCTGATCGACCTGACGCAATCCGACGCGACCGTCGAGCGGCGACAGGATGCGGCAATAATTCAAGTTGACCTCGGCGGCCCTCACGGCAGCGCGGTCGGCTTCCACCGTGCCCTGATCCTGCGCGACCAGCGCGACCTGGGTATCCAGCGTCTGACGCGGCACCGCATTCTGTGCCGCCAGCCCCTGATAGCGCGCCAGATCGACTTGCGCGCCTTTCAGCAGCGCTTCGTCGCGCGCGAGATTTCCCTTCGCTTGATTCAACGCGGCTTCGTATGGCCTCGGATCGATCTCCGCGATCAGATCGCCTTTCTTGACCTCATCGCCTTCCTTGAAATCGATCTTCATCAGATAGCCGCTGATCTGGCTTCTGATTGTCACCGTCGCCAGCGACGTGACCGTGCCAAGGGCGTTGAGATTGATTCCAATGTCGCCTTTGCCGACAACTTCCGGCACGATCGACATCGGCCCGGCATTGCGGCCGCGTCCGCCGCCCGCCTGCTCCGGCGCGCTCTGCTGCTTGCTCCACCAGACGATGCCGGCAACGATCAGCAGCAACACAAGGCAGGTCAGCACAAAGCGATAGCCCGACCGAGGCTTGACGACTGGCGGAGCGCCAGCCGGAGAGGGAACCGCCCGCTGAGGGGGCGCTTCCTGAGGAGGTTTCACGGGTTGGTTCATGAACGTTCCATTGCCGAACCGTCGCTCATTTTCAGGCCTCTCATTGCGTGACCTGTCGTGGGTATGAATCGTTCAAACTGAGCGTGACGGGCCGATCATTTTAGGCGTTTTGAACGATATCTCGCAACCGCCCCCGGAGCAAAGAAGTACACTTCCAGCAGGGACTTATCGCATTAATAATCGGAAAGAATCATAGGCCTATCCTACACAACCAGCCGCTCAAGCGGCGTTTTTTCGCAGAGATTGCAGGCCTTGCGCGACCGAAAAACCACAGTTTCACAAAAACCTCAGTTTAGTGTGATCCGGCGCGCCCGAGGTTCACTTATTCATTGCTGAGGAGACCGCGCGTTTGGTGCGGAAGTCGGCCGGCTGGAGCGTGTATCCGCGGTTTGCGTTGGCCGGCCCGCGAACGGAATCAGCATCAATCCGAACAGCGCCACGCAGGCCAGCAACGCCCATGCTTCGTTGGTGCTGAGCGCAAACGCGGCCTTCTCGACCATGGGGCGGACATACGCTTCGACGGTCGCGTCCGACACGTCGGGAGGGCGGTGGGTGAACAGATGCACATCAAGCCCGATCGCCCGCGCCGCGGTGATGTCGCCTGCGATCAACCGATCGCGCAGTGCTTCGGCGTGTCCCGCCGTGCGTCCATAGAGGATGGTGTCGATCAATGCGATGCCGATGGCTCCGCCGAGGTTTCGCATCAGGTTGAACAGGCCGCTCGCATCAGGCACCTGCGCGGCCGTCAAGGCGCCGAGTGCCAGTCGGGTCGGCGGCAGCAGGCAGAACATGATGGCGATGCCGCGCAACACCTGCGGCCAGAACATCTCGTCGAAATCCGCAATGCGGCTTTGAAATGCGCTGCAGCCTAGTCCGAGCGCGAACAGGCCAAACCCCATGGCCGACAGCCAGCGCGGATCGCATCGGCTTTCCAGCGCGCCGGCAACCGGCGCGGTGATGAGTTGCGCAACGCCCGTGACCAGCATGATGGTGCCGATCTCGAAGGCATCGTGACGGCGCACATAAGCGAGGAACACCGGCATCAGATAGACCGAACCGAACAGGCCGACGCCGAGGCAGAAACTCAAGGCGCAGCCGATCGCAAACGCGCGCGTGCCCAGCGTCGACAGTTCGACGATGGGGTGCGCGGCCTTCAGTGTCCGGCGCGCGAAGACGATCGCTGCGGCTGCGCTCGTTACGAACAGGATGGAGTTCACCGGAGAAAGCCACCCCTGTTGCGGCGCTTGCTTCAGCGCGATCTCGAGACTCGAAAGCGCGACGACCATCAGCCCGAGAGAATATCCGTCGAGCGTCGCGAGGTCGGAAAGATTAGGTTTGTCGCGCGGCAGCAGGAACGGCGTGGCGCTGGCGGCGATCACGCCGGGAATGACGTTGATCAGGAACAGCCAGTGCCATGAGAAGGTCTCGGTAATCCAGCCGCCGACCACAGGGCCGACCGTCGGCGCCAGCACCGCCATGATGCCGGCCATCGTGGTGGCGATCGGGTGCAGGCGGAGCGGAAACAGCAGGAACACGGCGGAGAACACCGCCGGGATCAGCGTGCCGCCGGCAAAGCCCTGCAGCACGCGGAAACAGATCAGCATCGAAAAGCTGCCGCTGAACGCGCAGCCGATCGAGGCCAAGGTGAACAGGCTGATGGCCGATACGAACAGCCATCGCAATGTCAGCACGCGTGTCAACCATCCCGTCAGCGGGATCGCGATGATCTCGGCGATCAGATACGCCGTCTGAATCCAGCTCATCGCGTCCTGCGAGATCGCAAGCACATGCTGGATCGTGGGCAGCGACGTCGCGACGACCTGGATGTCGAGAATCGCCATGAACATGCCGAGGCACATCAGCACGAAGCCGAGCCATGTGGCGGCACGCGGCGCGTCTGTCTCGATCGGCCGTTCGTTCATGGTGCACCGGACACGATCTTATCACGCGACGCCGCGAGCGCGCGGTTTTCGGCGCGGATGCGGATCGTCAGAACCGCAGCGTTGAGGACCGTGAAGAGGATAGCAAGCCACGGAAGATACAGCGCCAGCGGCAACACGGCGATCTCGCCGGCCACGACAGCGTAATTGGGATGCGACAGAAATCGATAGGGTCCAGCGGATACCAACGGCGCGTCCGGTAGCACGATGATCCGCGTCGTCCAGCGTGAGCCCAGCGTCCACAGCACCCAGCCGCGCAAGCCCTGCAACACGAGATAAACCGCCAAGGCAAAGGCATTCACTTCCTGGTGGCGTCCGAATACCCACAGCGAGACCAGCCACGCCGTATGTACCGCGACGATGAGCGGGTAATGCTTAGGTGAAAGCTCGACGGCCCCGCGTGCCAGCAGTTTGCCTGTATTGTGACGTGAGATGGCGAGTTCTGCGATCCGCTGCAGCGTGACGAGGGCGAGAATGATCTCAGCCAGCGTCAAGTGGCGTGCCGCAGCGTGACGCAGCTTACGGTGAAGCCGGGTCCGAGCGCCGTCAACAATGAACGTGACGGCAGCCCTGCGTTGCGCGCGCGTTCAAGAACGAACAGCACGGTGGGCGCCGACATGTTGCCGTAATCGGCAATGATCTGCCGTTCATGGTCGAGCGTGCCTTGATCCAGCGCCAGCGCCGTCTCCAGTGCGCTGATGACCCGCGCGCCGCCGGGATGGCAGATGAAGCGGTCGATGTCCGCCATCGAGAGCTGCATGTTCGCCAGAATCTGCACCACGGCGGGCTTGAGATGCGCGGTGACGAAATTCGGGATGGTGCGCTGGAAGATCACGCCGAAGCCTTCGGGATCGACGTTCCAGCCCATGATGCCGAGGGTGTTCGGCCAGAGATGTTCGCCGGAATTCTCGATCTGGGTCTCACCGCCATCGCCCGCGCGCAAAATCACCGCGGCCGCGCCGTCGCCGAACAGGCTGGTGGCGACGATATTGGCCTTGGTGAGTTCGTCGAGACGAAGCGCTAGCGAGCATAGCTCGACCGCGACCAGCAACACGTTGCTTCCCGGTCGCGCCTGCGCGAGCCGCGCCGCGATCGACAGGCCCGAAATCCCGCCCGCGCAGCCGAGGCCGAACACCGGCACGCGCGTCACATCGGACCGGAATCCCATGCGGCCGGCGACACGGGCTTCCAGGCTGGGCGTGGCAATTCCGGTGGAGCTGATGGTGACGATCGTGTCGATATTTGCGGCGGAAAGTTGCGCGTTCGCCAGCGCCTTATTCGCGGCATCGACAAAGAGCGCCTCGGCGCCCTCTAGAAAGGCCTTGGTTCGTTCCGGCCAGCCGCGCGGTTGGAGATACCAGTCGAACGGTTTCACGCCGTAACGCTTGACGATCCCGGTATTGGTGAAAATGCTCGACAGCGTTTCGAACTCGGGAAGGCGGGGTCCGAACACTTCCCATGCCGCAGCTAGAACATCCTTCTGCAAAAACACGTTGGGAGGGACAGATGTTGCCAGCGAGACCAGCGCAGCCTTTGGCATCGGCGCACGTTTAGCCGCCGGGGAAACTTTGGGCATTTGGAGTCTCTCCGGGGCTGGTGCCATTGTGATAACAAACATTCGTATGACGCGAATATTTCGGCGGCCGAAAAAAATCACGGATCAGGCGGGTCAATAAAAGGTGAGTCGTTGGTTACCGTTGCGCTTGGGTCACACGCGAGATCGTTACCTCAGAGCGAACGTCATATCGCCTTTTTGCAGCCGTGATCTCTCCCGCCGGCCCTAGCCGGACCGCGGCTTGCTGTGCTTTGATATCTTCACAAGAGCCTGGAGCCCGCGCCCGTGAAGAACAGGCAACCAGAGCCGAAAGGGAGAATGTGCCTTGGAACAACCCGGCCGTACGATGCTGGCCAAAATCTGGGACCAGCATGTCATCGCGCAGATCAGCGATGATACCGATCTCCTTCATGTCGATCGTCATCTGCTGCACGATCTCGGCGGCTCGCGCGGCCTGCTCGATCTCAAGAGCCGCGGTCTCACGGTCCATAATCCGGAATTGACGTTTGCGACGCCGGACCACGCGATTTCGACCGCGCGCGGACGGGCCGGCACCATCAAGATCGGCCAGGAATTGCTGGCGGCGCTGCGGGTCGAGACTTCCGCCAGCGGCATTCAGTTGTTCGATGTCGACGAACCCGGGCAGGGCATCGTTCATGTCATCGGTCCCGAACTGGGCTTGAGCCTCCCCGGCTGCCTCATCGTTTGCGGCGACAGCCATACCTGCACGCATGGCGGGCTGGGTGCGTTGGCGTTTGGTATTGGCTCAAGCGAGCTTACGCATGTGCTGGCGACGCAGGCCCTGATCCAGCGCCGGCCGAAGACCATGCGCGTAAAATTCGAGGGCAAGCTTGCGCTCGGCGTCACCGCCAAGGATCTGATCCTGGCGCTGATCGGCTACGTCGGTGCGGCCGGCGGCACCGGCTACGCCGTCGAATATGCCGGGAGTGCGATCCGCGATCTGCCGGTCGAAGGCCGGCTCACCATCTGCAACCTCTCGATCGAGCTCGGCGCCAAGATGGGCATGGTCGCGCCGGATGAAAAAACCTTCGAATACATCCGCGGGCGCCGCTATGCGCCGCAAGGGGTGATGTGGGAGCAGGCGGTCAGCGCCTGGCGGCAGCTTCCGAGCGATCCCGATGCGGTGTTCGACAGGGAAGTCGTCATCGATGTCGACAAGATCATTCCGCAGGTGACCTGGGGCATCAGCCCGGAACATGTCGTCGGCGTCGACGGTCGCATTCCCGATCCCAAAACGATTGACGATCCGGCGCGCCGTGCCGCGATCGAAACCGCGCTTGATTACATGGGCCTCAAGGGTGGTGCACTGATCGCCGGCACGCCGGTCGATTGGGTTTTCATCGGCTCCTGCACCAACAGCCGCTTGAGCGATCTGCGCGCCGCTGC
Source organism: Bradyrhizobium canariense (assembly GCF_900105125.1). NCBI lineage: Bacteria > Pseudomonadati > Pseudomonadota > Alphaproteobacteria > Hyphomicrobiales > Nitrobacteraceae > Bradyrhizobium > Bradyrhizobium canariense. The sequence continues at coordinate 7,703,024 of NZ_LT629750.1, forward strand.
CGAAGTCGCGCGCGGCCGAAAGGTCGCGCCGGGGGTGCGCGCCTGGATCGTGCCGGGATCGGAAACGGTCAAGCGCGATGCGGTGGCCGAAGGGCTCGACAAGATCTTCACCGACGCCGGCTTCGAATGGCGCGAGCCCGGCTGTTCGATGTGCCTTGCGGCGAACGGCGAGACGGTCGCTCCCGGCCAGCGCTCGGTCTCGACGTCCAATCGCAATTTCATCGGCCGCCAGGGGCCGCGCGCGCGGACCCATCTGGCGAGCCCGGCAAGTGCTGTGGCCGCCGCGATATCCGGCGCCATCGCCGACGCGCGAACGATGGAGCGCTGAGCATGCCGAAACCTTTCAACAAACTCAGCGCGATCGCCGCTCCGATCATGCGCACCAATATCGATACCGACGTGATCATCCGCATCGAACGCCTGGTCGGCAACGGCATTCGCGGCACGCTCAGCAAATGGGCGTTCGGCTCGTTGCGCTATCTGCCCGATGGATCGGAGAATCCTGAGTTCATCCTGAACCGCGAGCCCTATCGGCAGGCGGAGATTCTCGTCACCGGGCCAAATTTCGGCTGCGGCTCTTCCCGCGAGGGTGCGGTATGGGCGCTGCAGGAAATGGGAATCCGCGCCGTGATCGGCTCGGGCTTCGGCGACATCTTCTTCGCCAATTGTTTTCAGAACGGTATCCTGCCCATCATTGTCGACAAGGAGATCGTCGATGGCCTTGCGGCCGAGGTCGAACTTACGCAAGGCGCCGGCCGCATCGGCATCGATCTCGAGGAACAGACCATCACCTCGCCGACAGGCAAGCGGCACCATTTCGAGATCGATCCGCGCCGCCGCGCCGGTCTCCTTAAGGGTCTCGACGAGGTCGCGCTGACCTTGCAGCGCGACGACGAAATCAGGGCGTTCCAGGCGGCCGACCGCAACCGGCGGCCGTGGATTCATTTTGCGGGGACACCGGCATGAATAATCGTTCCAACATGTTCAAGGTCGCCGTCGTCGGCGGCGAGGGTATCGGCCCCGAGGTGACGGCGCAGTCACATCGGGTGCTCAAATGGTTCGCCGCCAATCGCGGTGTGCCAGTGACGATGCGCGAGGCGCAATATGGCATCATTCCGTATCTGGCGACCGGCAAGGTGCTGCCGGAAGATACGGTCGAGGCGATGGAGGAAGCCGACGCCATCCTGTGGGGGGCGACCGGCGGTCCCGAGACCAAGGAAGTGCCACCGGCGGCGCGCAAGGCCGGAAGCCTGCTGTCGATGCGCCGCAAATACGATCTCTACGCGAACTTGCGCCCGATCGTTGCCAGTCCGGCGCTGGCGGACTCCGCGCCGCTGAAGGCCGAAGTGCTGAGGGGCGTCGATTTCGTCATCATCCGCGAACTCACCAGCGGCATCTATTTCGGCGAGCCGCGCGGCATCGAAACGCTTGCCGATGGCCAGCGCCGCGGTTTCAACACCGAGCAATACACCACCAATCAGATCCGTCGCGTCGCCCGCGCCGCGTTTGAGCTGGCACGCACGCGCAAGGGGAAAGTCTGCTCGGTCGACAAGGCGAACGTGCTGGAAACCAGCGTGCTGTGGCGCGAGGAGGTGATTGCGCTTCACAAGCAGGAGTTCTCCGACGTCGAGCTCAACCATCTCTATGTCGACAATGCCGCGATGCAGATCGTGCGCGAGCCGCGTCAGTTCGACGTGATGGTAACAGGCAATATCTTCGGCGACATCTTGTCCGATTGCGCGGCGATGGCGTCGGGCTCGCTCGGCATGCTGCCGTCGGCCTCGCTCGGCCCGGTCGATAAATTCGGCCGTCGCAAGGCGCTTTACGAGCCGGTCCACGGCAGCGCGCCTGACATCGCCGGCAAAGGCATCGCCAATCCGCTCGGCTCCATTCTCAGCGTCGCCATGATGTTGCGCCTGACGCTCGACCGGCCCGACGACGCGGACCTGCTGGAGAAGGCCGTCGACACGGCGTTGGCAAACGGCGCGCGCACAGCCGACATTGCGGAGGCCGGCGCCACAAGATTGTCGACCGAGCAGATGGGCGACGCCGTGCTCAGCGCGCTTGAAAAGGTCGCAGCCAAGCAAAAGGAATCGGTGTGATGGCGACGTCCTTCACCCGGCGGTCCGCGCTGATGATCATTGCCGGCGGCGGCTGCGCTGCTTTCGGTGGGGCGCGCGTTGGACTGGATCGATGTTCACTAGTAGATTGAGGAAGCAGCGGTTGCCTCATTCGTCTGCGTTGGCTGCGGCGGCCCTTCCGATTGGATCAGGATGTTTACGGGAATAGGACTGTTCGCCTTCTGTTGCATCTTCGGGGCAGGGGTGGCCGGTCTTCTGCTGCAAAAAATAATACCGCAAGGCCAACGAACGGACGCCACGCAGAGAATGGTGCAGACCACGATGAACGTGGTGGCCATTGTGGCCGCGCTGGTGCTTGGATTGCTGATCGCCAGTACGAAGAAAAGCTTCGATACGCGAAGCAAGGAGATCGAGGAGTTCAGCGCCAATCTCACGCTGCTTGATCGCGAACTCCAGCATTTTGGGGCGGAACAAAACGACACGCGTTCGCTGCTGCGCGACTTCACGGCGGGAAAAATCGCGCAGACCTGGCCGGCTGAGCGCGGCACGCCGCCGGCGATGGACCACGCCCAGACGGTGAAGATGCTCGATGATATCGAGGATCGGCTGCGGTCTTTGACGCCAACAACCGAGGTTCAGCGCGCCGCCCGGTCGAGCGCCCTGCAACTGGCCGGAGAGCTGAAGCGAACCAGCCGTTTGCTCGCAGTGCAGGAAAGCAGCCGGACACCTCGCCCGTTTCTTATTGTGGTGGTATTCTGGCTCAGCCTGTTGTTTCTCAGCTACGCGATCTTCGCCCCATTCAACGGCATCATTCTCGCGACCATCATCGCCGGTGCGTTTTCGGTGTCGATGGCCGTGAATTTGATTGTCGACATGGACCATCCTTTCGCAGGCTTCATTCGGGTTTCTCCAGCGCCGATGCAGCAGGCCCTCGAAAACATGAAACCCTGATCCACATATCTCCATTCTCTTGTCATCTCACGCGAGGAGTAACGTCATGACACATGCAATCCGTTTTCATAAAACCGGCGGACCCGAGGTTCTGGTCTGGGAGGAAGTCAAACTCGGCAAGCCCGGACCGGGTGAGGCGCGCATTCGCCACACCGCCGTGGGGCTGAACTTTGTCGACATCTACAACCGTGCGGGCGTCTATCCGGTGCCGCTGCCGAGCGGGCTCGGCAGCGAGGGCGCCGGCGTGGTCGAGGAGGTCGGTCCCGGCGTCACTGATCTGAAACCCGGCGACCGCATCGCCTATGGCAGCTCGCCGCTCGGCGCCTATGCCGAAGAGCGGCTGATCCCGGCCGACCGCCTGATCAAGCTGCCTGATGGCATCGACGACAAGACTGCGGCCGCCATGATGCTGAAGGGACTGACGACGCAATACTTGATCCGCCAGACCTATCGCATCAAGGCCGGCGAGACGATCCTGCTGCACGCCGCGGCCGGTGGAGTCGGTCTCATCCTCGGCCAGTGGGCCAAGCATCTCGGCGTCACCGTGATCGGCACCGTCGGCAGCGACGAGAAGGCGAAACTGGCGCAAGCCCATGGCTGCGCCCACACCATCAACTACGCGCGCGAGGATTTCGTGAAGCGCGTCGATGAACTGACCGGCGGCAAGAAAGTGCCCGTGGTGTACGACTCCGTCGGCAAGGACACGTTCATGAAGTCGCTCGATTGCCTGGCGCCGCTGGGTTATCTGGTGCTGTTCGGTGCGTCCTCCGGCAACGTCGAGCCGCTGAACCTCGGCCTGTTGGCACAAAAAGGCTCGCTCTACGTCACCCGCCCGACGCTCAACACCTATGGCGCCAAGCGCGAGAACCTCGTCGCCATGGCGAAAGAGCTGTTCGAGGTCGTGCAATCCGGTGCGGTGAAGATCGAAGTCAACCAGACCTATCCGCTCAAGGACGCCGCGAAAGCCCATGCCGATCTCGCCGCGCGCAAGACCACGGGTTCGACGGTGCTGCTGGTCTAGGACCTCGCGGCCGATACCACGGCACGCGTCCTCTTGCCTTTGCTAGTGCGGGATTTCGATTCAGGCGCAGCGGCGGTAAGTTGGCGCGTGCCAGCGGCCGCTGGCGATCATATGGTTATGTCACGACGAGCCCTTGGCCGGCCTTGGCCGGCTTGTCCTGGCTTTGCTATTTCACCCACAATTTGAGCGGTACTGGTTCCCGATCGGGGCAGTTCATTGTGCCGGTGTAGAAGTCCGATAACCTTCCACTGTAGCTGCACTTGTCACCGGCAACCGACACCGTTGCATCCAGTTGGGAGGATGAGGTCGATATCCGCAAGCGGATATCACCCGTCTTCTCTTCCGGGCCGTCCTGCGTGCACAGGCCGACGTGCTTCATCGTCAATGGTCCGGCGTATTCCTTAGGGGTGCCGGAAGCGTTTTCCGCAACAGTGGCGGTCAGCTCCCACTCGCCGAGATAGCCCAGATATCCGACGACCTGAAGCGATTTAGCACCGGCCGGAGTGGTGAGAACACCGAGCACGACCAGCACAAGGAAGGCTCTCACCGAGGTCCTCCTGTGTTGTCGTGCCACTCAGGGGTTCTTCAAATAAGCGCGGGCGTCGGCGATCTCGGTGCGCGACGTATCCGCGCCATCGGCGATCGCGACGATTTTCTCGTAGTAGTCCCGGGCCTTGGCTTTGTCGCCGGCGCTGTCGGCGGCCTTCGCCGCGCCCACATAGGCGCCCAGCCGATTAGGCTCCTTTTTCAGGGTCGCTTCGAACGCGGCGAGCGCTTCCTTGGCATCGCCATGCTCGAGCAGCATCTCGCCATAGAGTTCGCGCGCCGGCTTGGGTACGCCAGGTGTCACCGGATGCTTCTCGGTCCTGTCCTCGGCATCGGCGGCCGCGCTCATCGCTTTCAGCGCATCGTCGTGCTTGCCTTCGGCGTCCAGTACCCAGGCGCTCGCGACCTGCTGCTGAATGTCCACTTGCTCGGACCAATAGGCGTCCTTCGCATCGCGCAGCTTGTCGCGCAGCTCGCCGAGCTTGGCGATATCATCCTTGGCCGCCTCGGGATTGCCTGAACGGGCGGCGCCGAGCGCGCGGGCGAAATAGGTGATCGCCTGCACATTAGCGAGCGGGCCGGGCCGAACCTGAAGCTCCGCCGCCGCCTTCCAGTCGCCGCGTTCCACCGCATAACGCGCTGGCGATGCCGCCATCGCATACGGACCGGCAACGAAAGTTTCGGCGAAGCCCTGGACCGTATTCATCTCGTCAATGACGGCCTTCGCCTTGTCGTCCTGCCCGAGTTGGAGATAGGCATAGACCAGATAGTCCATGGCGTGCAGTTCGTCGCTGCTCTCCCTGGCGGCTTTGGCAACGCGCACCGATTCGACATTGGATGCGATCGACTCCTTCCAATAACCGACGCGGGTGAAAATATGCGAAGGCATGTGCTGGGCATGCGCTGCTGCAGGCGCGATCTTGGCGTAGCGCCGGGCAGCTTCGAGGCCCTTGTCCGCGATCGCCGGATAATCGTAGAGGTGAATCAAATAGTGCGCTACGCCGGGGTGTTGCGGCTGGCGTTTTGCGATCACTTCCAGGATCGCCGCGCCTTTGAGCTGGTTGGCATAGGTCTTGTCGGATGGCGACGCCGAGGTATTCAGCGCGAGCGCATAATAGATCTGGGCTTCGTCGTCATCGGGATAGCGCTGTGCGAGCTGTTCCATGGCTTTGGTGTAGGCCAGCATGCGCGTGCGATGATCGACCTTGTCATAATCGGCATACATGGCGCTGAGCGCGTCGATGTAGTCACGCTCACGCTGCGTCTTGGCGCCGATGCTCTTGGCCTTCGCCAGTGCGGCGGCACCCTCGGCGAGGTTCTTCGCAGGCGGTGGCGTGTGGGGATTCCAGAGCAGGCTCAGCGCGATGCCCCAATCGGCGATGCCGCATTGCGGATCGGCCTTGAGCACGCCCTCGAATTCCCGTTGCGAGGCACGATACCAGAACGAATGTTGATACAGCATTCCACGGTCGAATAGCTTCTGCGCTTCCGGATTGCACGATGTCTCGAAATGCACCGTGCCCAGCGTCTTGTCGTCCGACTGTCCGAATGCGGGCTGGACCAACGAAAGTCCGGCCGCTGCCAAGATTGCCAATGACGTTCTGATCATGATCCGGCTCCCACACTGTTCGGTTTTGCCGATCGTGCTGCAGTTTAGGCCAATCGCTCGAGACCGGCTATGCAATTACCGCATCGCTATGCAAATTCCGGCGAGAACCCAGGGAAGGGAGGTTCTGACCGTCTGCTGAGATACGTCAGTCATGTTGACGCCTGACCTGGACTTCGACAAAGCCCTGCGAGATAGATCCAGCGAGATCGGTCCTGTTGCCTTGCAAAAAACCTCAAGCACTGATTGTTTGCGGTCTCGTTGCGAATAATCTCACCGGCTGGATCCCTTCATGAACCTTTCGCATCTGCTCAATGCCCGCCGCGCCGCGGGAAAACCCGTCCGCGTCTCGCTGATCGGCGCCGGCAAGTTTGGCTCGATGTTCCTGTCGCAAGTGCCGCATACGCCGGGGCTTGAAGTGCCTGTAATCGTCGACCTCGATCCGGAGCGCGCGCGCGAGGCCTGCCGCACCGTCGGCTGGGACGCGGAACGGATCGCGGCGACATCGTTTGTTACCGACGGCGCCAAGGCGATCGCGGGCAATGTCGAAGTGGTGGTGGAAGCGACCGGCAATCCCGCTGTCGGCATCCGTCATGCCCGCGCCGCGATTGCGGCCGGCAAGCATATCGTGATGGTTAATGTCGAGGCCGATGTGCTGGCCGGGCCGCTGCTCGCCGACGAAGCGCGCAAGGCCGGCGTGGTTTATTCGCTGGCCTATGGCGATCAGCCGGCGCTGACATCAGAGATGGTGGACTGGGCCCGCGCTACCGGTTTTCACGTCGTCGCCGCGGGCAAGGGCACCAAATATCTCCCGGCCTATCACGACGTGACGCCAAAGGATGTCTGGGGGCATTACGGGCTGACCGCGGGCGAGGCGCAATCGGCCGGCATGAATCCGCAGATGTTCAATTCGTTCCTGGACGGCACCAAATCGGCAATCGAAATGGCTGCCATCGCCAATGCCTGCGGTCTCGACGTGCCGACCGGCGGACTGTTGTTCCCGCCGTGCGGCGTCGACGATCTGCCGCACATCATGCGGCCGAAGGACAAAGGCGGCGCGCTGGAAAAATCCGGCGTGGTCGAAGTGGTCTCATCGCTGGAGCGCGATGGCCGGCCGGTGTTCCGCGATCTGCGCTGGGGTGTCTATGTGGTGCTGGAAGCGCCGAACGATTACGCCGCCGACTGTTTCAGGCAATATGGCCTGAAGACCGATGCCAGCGGGCGTTACGCCGCGATGTACAAGCCCTATCATCTGATCGGGCTGGAACTGAACATCTCGATCCTGTCGGCGGCGCTGCGCGGCGAGCCGACCGGGCAGCCGCACGGTTTTCGTGGCGATGCCGTCGCGGTCGCCAAGCGTGACCTGCGCGCCGGCGAAATGCTGGACGGCGAGGGCGGCTATACGGTGTGGGGCAAACTGATGCCGGCAGCCGCCAGCCTCGCCGCCGGCGCGCTACCGATTGGATTGGCGCACAAGGTGAAGCTGAAGAACAACATCGCCCATGGCGCGGTGGTGCGCTGGAGCGACGTCGAGATCGACGCCAATGACGAGACGGTCAGGACGCGGCGGGCGATGGAAGAGAAGTTTCGCGGCGCACAGCTATGAATGTGAATGCGTAAACGATCCTTCGTCGATTTTCCTGAGAAGCAGGAGGTCAAGCGCCTTCGCGTGTGGGAAGCCCTACGAAGCGCGGTTAACCGCACCCGTATCAATACCATTCAAGCGAATTTGCATGGCTTGCGCAGACACTCCAAAAAGCATCGCAAGCCGTGTAAGGTCGCGTTCCCGGACTCGCCAAACTTTTACAAGCCGAACTGGCATCAAGATATCGGCGGCCATTCTGTTTGCTTGAACTTCATAGTGATCGGACAACTGCGCGCTGCGATACATTGTATCGTCAACAACGCCAGTTTCGATTAGGTCTCGGTGAAGTATGAAGTGGGCCAATTCATGAGCAAACGTGAACCGTCGCCGGTTAGGATGTTCACTCGAATTTACATAAATCGCGAAACCCGATGGACCACCTTTAACTTTATCTCGCATTATCTGGCCGGACACCCCTGAACCCAAAGGCATCTGGTAGACCCTTACGCCAAGAGCGTGCGCGATCCCATCGAGATCAATAGGCGGTCTCTGTTGATACCTTGCAACGACTCCAAGTGGGCTTTCATTCATTTCCATTTGGTGTCTCTGACTGATCTAACGACTCTACAATTTCAGCAGCTTCGTTCGGAGTCGTTTCTGCCGGTTTACCTTCCAAGACGGTTCTGGCCGCCACCGATTCTGCAACTTCTCTCGCAATTTTCGTCGCTAGCCTCTCTGCGGTCCCGCTTGCGGTGCTAGTCGCCACCCTCTCTGCAGTAGCGCGAGCCTCCTCCCGAAGTGCGGTGAAGCCCCAAATAGCAGCAACTGCAACAAAAACCGTTAAAGCAGCAATGATAACAGCAAGTGCTGTGAGTACTATAGAAATAAAATCTTTATATTCAATAGCTTGGGTCTGCACTAATCCCCCACGGGAGACAATATAAAGGACGAACAACGCAAATACTGCGTTGAGAAACAGAATTAGCGCCACCTGCAATCGGGATGATCTCCCCCTACGTCGCTCGCCACTCAAATCGGTCATTTCGACTTTTTCTTTGCCCCCGCGGTGGGCTTGGAGCGCCCGTCACCCACCTTCATTTCCCCGTTAGGTGTCGGACTCATCTGGAATAGCGCTCTCATCTGATTTCGCGTCTCGCCCAGATTCTCGCTCGTTTTTCTCGTCGACTTGCATCAACTTTTTCGAAAGAGTGGGGAGATCCTTGTCCAATTGCTCTATTAACTCGGCGCCCATACCGCTTAGTTTCCCAAGATACTCCGTATAAAGGTCGTGGATTCTTTTATCCACATTGGGATCGATTGCTTCGATCTTATCTTTGAATACAAGATGTATATCTGTCCGAGAGCCGACGCCGGGTGCGATTTCGGCAGCTTTTTTTGCGGCGAAAGCTACCGCTAATGAATAAGCATAGTAGGTTGAATTCGAGTATCTGGCTTGCATAAGTCGGGACTTGGCGTGCCACGCTCCTATGCCAATAGCACCAAAACCAACGTCATCAAGACAATGTGCGGACCCTTGGCTGTCCACCAGGTAGATATGGGCGTTATTCCCATCTGCTCCGACTATCAACGCTTCTACATCTGGCCCCTGATGGTTTTGAAGCTGACTCGTGATGTTGCTCACGAAATCGGCGGACATTTCCTTTTGCTCAGCGAGAAACGAATCGGAGTTCAGTCCGAGGGGAGCGAGGTAGATATCCTCTGCTTGCTTGCGCTTAATAGCTTGGATGGATTGGCCGTAGTTCTGCGCAATACTGTAAGGGGATGGATTTCTTATCCCCCGCATTTTGAGATGAGTATCATGAATTGCTTGGGAATGCGTTGAGTAGTCCCCCGCGATCATGAGGAGCGCTCGATCAGACATGAACGCTACTTTGAGCTGGGCTGGTTCATATTGAACGTCGCCGGCAGTAATCATCCGGTCGGATAATGCAATCGCGACCAATCCGACTCGGGGCGGCTCACCAACTTGAGCATAATTCCATCTGAATAACGTCGCTATGCAGACAGTCACGGGCACCTTCTCCCTGAATCTTGGGTTGAAAATACCACAATATTCAACTTTTGGGAATTTGCGAAAGTTGCGGCGCGTGCGTTTCACCTTTGTCAGCAAACCGACGCCCATCACACCGTCTCATGCTTGCGCAGGTCGCGGGCATGATCGAACCGGCTGGCCTGCAGATCGACTTCTGTCGCCGAAATGTCGGGAAGCGCGGCCTCGGCGAGAATCTCGGCGGTAATATCGTCGACCGCAGAATCGGCGATCTCGTGGATGAAGCTGATATTCTTGTATTCGCCGGACGCCACGCGCGAGATCACTTCGCGCCTCGTGATTTCGGGGTCGACGATCGCTTCGCGTCCGCGCCGCCCGTAATCGATCATCACGACGAAATATTGCAAAGGCGAGGGTCTTTCCAGGGCGGGATACCGTTTTTTGTCTCGGCAGCAAGTATTTCCGAAAATCAGAAGTAAGTCAAGGATAATTTCGGAAAATCGGAAAAACTGCGAGGGCGACGACTCAAGCCCGGCAGCCCTAGAGAATCACCCCGCGTGATCATTTCGCGCCGCTCTTGACCGCCTTGCGGGTGCGGGCCGCGGCCCTGGCGCGGAGGCGCTCGATCTGGCCCCTTGGCAGGGTGACGCAGATCTCGCCGATCCACTCCAGCTTCACCCCGATGATCGGCTTGGCGTTGAAGCTGGTGAGGTTGACCACGGTCGTGGACTTTCCGCGCTCGATGGTTTTGAGGTAGCGCTCGCCGGTCTTCAGCCGCACCGCGGCCTCTTCGCCATAGAAGCTCGAGATCGGGTGGCGCTGCTCGCGGTACACCACGATGATGTCGCCATTCTCGTATTTCGGCAGCATGGAATCGCCTGATACTTCGAATGCGATGGTCTCCTCGGCGATCGGGAACGGCAGCTCGACTTCGCCAAGACCTTCCGGCGGCACCTGCTCGTGCTCCGGTTCGATCGAGGCGCCGGCGCCGACGCGGCCCATGATCGGCACCGAGTTCAGTTCGAGATAGTCGATGATCGGAGCGATCTCCGACGCCTTGATCAGGCGAATGCCCGAGAGGATTTCTGAGACCGCGCCCGGGCGCACGCCCATGGCGGTGGCGAGGCCGCCCTTGGTCTTGCCCGGCTTTTGCAGCCCACGTTCGATCAACCTGATGTCTAGCATATGCCATGCTTTCCGAATTTCAGAAATGATAGCAATTCCGATTATCAGAAATCAAGCTTGACTTTGATTTCGGAATATCAGAAATTAACGGAGGCGCCGAGCGACGACAAAAAGAGCAGGGACAAATAATGGAACTGACCAACTGGGCGCCCGAGCATTCGGACGCGCTGCGGGACTATCTTGCCCTCGGCATGTCCTATTCGGAGATCACGCGGGCGATCAACGCGAAATTCAACACCGCCTATTCCCGCAATGCCGCGATCGGCCGCGCCAGGCGGATGGGACTTGCCGGCGATGATCGTCCGAAGGACTGGGCGAGGCTGCCGCCGAAGGCGCAGCAGATGAGTCTTCACCGGCTGCGCGAACGCTATGCGGCGGCGTCGCGCTGGTTCGGGCCGACCTTTGAGCGCGTGGAGATCCCAAAGCTCCGTTGCGTCGAGATCGATCCGCGCCATCTGTCGCTCTTCGAGCTTGAGCCCGGTGATTGCCGTTACCCCTATGGCGGCGACGAGGAGGGCGAGGCCATCACTTTCTGCGGCCACCCGCAGCGCGAGGAGTCCAGCTACTGCACCGCGCATTTTCATCTGACGCGTGGCCCCGATGCGGCGCCGGAACGCGCCGTCAGCGCGGCGCGCCTCAGGATCGTGGAGGCGGCATGAAACACGAACCGAACCCACCGATCGCAATCATGGCCGACCGCATGAAGCCGTTGCCGCGCCGGCATCGCATCGCGCATCTGCGCGCGCTGATCGGCCAGCAACCACTCCAATCCACGCGCAGGCGCGAACTCGCGGCCCTGTTGCGCGACGAAACGACGGCGCAGGCCGGCGAGGGAGGCTGCGCCGTATGAACCGCCCCTGGATGCCGCTCTATGTCGGCGACTATCTTGGCGACACCGGCCACCTGACCACAGCGCAGCACGGCGCGTATCTGCTGCTGATGATGCATTACTGGCGCAAGGGAGAGTTGCCCGACGACGACCGGCAACTCTCCAAGATCACCAAGCTGCCGCTGCGAACCTGGTGCGAATATCGCGCGACCTTGCAGGATTTTTTCCATGAGGGATGGAAGCACAAGCGCATCGATGCCGAATTGGAGAAGATGATGCGGGTTTCCGCCAAGCGCGCCATTGCCGGACAAAAGGGCGGTATCGGTTCGGCGCTGGCCCGCATGAAACTGGAAAACCGCGCGCATGGGCGATCGGCGCCCGCGCGAGCAATTGCCGTGCAAACGTTGGCCCACGCTGAAGTCGGCGTCGACCACTCACAATCACACAAGAATCTTCTTCTCGGTGAGCGGAGTTCAGCTGATCCGCCGGCGCAGCAGCAAACAGGTCGCGCCGAAAAACCCGCCATCCCCGTCAGCGCCGAGTTGGCGGCCTATGTCGCCAAGAGAACGCCGTAGCGCGAACGGCATCACCGGAATTTCAAAACCTCATTCGGACAGAGGAGTTTTCAGCATGCCACGGGCAAAGCGCAACAAGCCGTACAATCCGGCCAAGGTTCATGACCGAAAGTCCCGCGATCTCTTGCGTAACGCCGATGTCGCGCCGGTCGAGGTCGACGATCCCCTGGGGCTTGAGCCCGGCGACAGGATCGTCACGCTGCGTTCGCTGCGCAACGATCCCCTGGGCAGATTGCACTCGCATCGTCAGATCGACGAGGCGCAGTACCAGGGCGGGCGTTCCTTTCAGAACGATTGGGAGAAGGCCGAGCGGGGCCCGCAGGCAGTCGATCCCTCCCGGGAATATGTCGATGGTGGGCAGTTTCGCGAGCCCATCACCGAAGGCCAGCGCAAGGCGGTGCTGCGGCTGAACCGGGTCGAGCGAGAGCTCGGCGCCGATGGCTCGGCGCTGGTGCATGAGGTCCTGATCCTGGGGCTGACCATGGAGCAGATCAGCCAGCAGCGGGGGTTGCGCGGCCAGCGCTGGCTCGATTATTTCGCGCGGCGCTTCCGTGAATGCCTCGACCGGCTGGCGCTGGTCTACGGATTTGCGACAGAGAAACGGTGATGGGGCGTACCGCGTGTTGTCGGCGTGTTCTTAAATCGCCTGGTTCATATCGCCTGGTTCATGGCCACGACGCCGATATTGATGGTGGTCGCGTAGGCGACCCAAAGCAGATACGGCGCGAGTATCCACGCCGCAGCGCGGTCGACGCGTGCGGCCGCGATCATTGTTGCTGCGATCGTGGCCAGCAACGCGATGATGACAACGAGCGCTGCGCTGGTGCTGTGCCATCCGAAAAACACCGGCGGCCACAGCGCGTTGAGCGCGAGCTGGACCAGAAACCAGATCATCGCTTTGGTGCGGGCGGCGGACCGCGCTTCGATGTTCCAAAGCCGCCAAAAGCTGATGGCCATTAGAATATAGAGCATGGTCCAGGCGATCGGAAACACCGGTGGCGGGGGCGTCCAGGATGGCTTGCCAATGCCAGCATACCAGGCCGGGATCTCGGGCATCGTCACCAGCGCTCCGAGTACGCCGACGGCGAGGCACAGCAACAGACTAAGCGCTAGCCGAACGATCGATTTCAATTTCATGCCCACCCCGAATGCGCCAGAAACGACCTGAGGGCCCGTCAACCCGATTGGCCGGGAGCCACGACAATATGCGACCCGGCCCGATGCGAATAACTTTTTACTCGCTGAATTGTTCTTGCCGCAACCGATCGTCGCGCGCGTTTCGCGAGCTATGCTATGTTCGGCAAATCAGGAGGCGGGAATGAAACTACGGCTGGGGTTTAGCATCGCGCTGGTCGTGGTTCTCTTCGGCCTCTGGCTCGCTTTTGCGAAGCCAAGCTGCCTCGAGGGATATTCTCCTTCGCTCGACCGGAGCTTCAAGTGGAGGTGCGTCGCGCAGTGACCGTTTCGCGGCGCTAATGATCGAACCCCACCTTGATGAAGAACATCAGCATGACCGCGCCGGCGCCGGCGAAGATGGCGCTGAAGATCAGCGGCGCGATGTCGCCGGTTGGCGGTCGTCTCGCCAGCCGGCTGGACGTGTGAAGAAGCGTATTCGATGCTGTTCAAAACGGTCCGGCGTTGAAGCCGAGCGGCTGCACCACGTCGTAGGCGGCTTTTGTCACCGGCACCGCGTAGCTCACGGTCAGCGCGCCGAACGGCGAGGCCCAGCTCAGGCCGACGCCGACGGAGGAGCGCAGGATGTTGGCGTTGGCGAGCTGCATCGATTGCGTCGAGCCCGGAAAGGTCGTCGGCCCGGCGTAGTGAAACACGCTGCCGGAATCGACAAAGGCCGATGCCTTCAGGCCATATTCCTGCGGCACGCCCGGGATGTTGCTTTGCAGCTCTGCCGTCGTTGCCCAATACGCGCTGCCGCCGACATTATCCATGGTCGTGCCCGGCGTGAGATCGCGCGGGCCGAAACCGTTGGGCGCAAATCCGCGCACGAGCTGCGGGCCGCCGAAGAAGCTGTCGATCAGCGGCACCTGCTGGCCGCCATAGCCGGTGATGTAGCCGCCTTGCGCGCGCACCATGCCGGTGAGGTCGCTGTTGAGCGACTGATAGTAACGTACGTCTTCGGTCGTGCGCAGGAAATTGACGTCGCCGCCAAGCCCGGCAAGATCCTGCGTGACTCTCGCGCTGATGCCGTTGGTCGGATTTTTGGTGTTGTCGAGCGTGTTGTAGCTCGTGGTGTCGCCGACGGCGGAAACCCATTGTGACCCCGCGAGGGCCGCCTGCTGGATCGGCAATGAGGGGGCCGCCGCGAGCGAGGCCGGATCAAGCGTGACGGTCTGCTGAGAGATCGAGTAGTGCAGCTGTGTGGTAACCTGCTCGTTGACAGGTAGTCCGAGCGAAAAGGTCGCGCCATAGATATCGCTGCCATACGATTGGTAGGTGCTGGAATCAGCCTGCTCGGCGAACAGGTCGACGCCCGCCGCGACGCGGGTGCCGAGGAAATAGGGCTCCGATGCCGAGAGATCGACGCCTTGCGCGTATTGGCCGTAGCTCAGCGAGGCCTTCACGGTCTGGCCGGAGCCTAAAAAATTGCTCTCGCCCACCTTGACCTCGCCGAGAAAGCCATCAGTCGTCGAATAGCCGCCGGCGATATTGAATTCGCCGGTCGATTGTTCGGCCAGCTCAACGTCGAGCACGACATGATCCGGCGCTGAACCTGGCTTGGCTGAGATCTTGACGGTCTTGAAATAATTCAAATTCTTCAGCCGCCGTTCGGCGCGATCGATCAGCGCCTTGTTATAGGCATCGCCTTCGGCGAAATCGAACTCGCGCCGGATCACATAATCTCGTGTGCGGATATTGCCGTGGATCTCGATCCGTTCGACATAGGTGCGCGGTCCCTGATCGATCACCAGCGCCACGTCGATGCGGCGCGTGTCCGCATCACGCGTGGTGCGGGTCGTGGCCTGCGCGAAGGGGAAGCCGAGTTTCGCGAGTTCGGTCCCCGCGACCTCGGTGGTCTTGTCCAGCGCGTTGCCGTCGAACACGGCGCCGGTCTTGATCAGCAGCAGGCGCCGAAGCTTTTCGGAATCCAGTCCCGGCACGTTGCAGACGAGGCTGATGTCGCCGAAATGATAGAGCGGGCCTTCGTCGATCGAAAAGGTCAGCGTGAAGCCTTTGGCGGCGGGATCGTATTCGGCGACCGCCGAGGGCACGCTGGCGTCGGCGTAACCCTTGCTGCGATAATACTGCCGCAGCAATTCGCGATCCGCGGCGACGCGGTCGGGATCGTAGGCGTCACCGCCGGTCAGAAAGCTCAGCATATTGGTGGCGGAGGTCTTGATCACGGCGGCAAGCTGCCGCTTGCCGAACGCCTGGTTGCCGACAAAGCTGATTTGCCGCACCGTGGTCTTGGCGCCTTCGGTTACCACATAGACGAGATCGACGCGATCATTGCCGCGGTCGATGATCTCGGGCACCACGCCGACATCGTCGCGCCCGGCATGCCGGTAGGATTCGATGATGCGGTTGACGTCGGACTGCACCAGCGCACGCTGCAGCGTGCCGCGCGCCTTGGATTCGATGACGGCCTCGAGCTCCTTGTCCTTTATCTTCTTGTTGCCTTCAAAGGCGACGCGATCGAGCACCTTGGCCTCGGTCAGATGCACCACCAGCCGTTCGCCGGCGTGATCGATCGCAACGTGGTCGAACAGGCCGGTCGCGATCAGCGCCTTCAGTGCGGCGTCCAGCGATTCGGCATCGAAACGTCCATCGGGTGCGGCGTGGAAATAGGAGCGCACGGTATCGGCATCGATGCGGCGATTGCCTTCCACCGTAATCGTGTCGCGGGTCTGCGCGCTGACTTCGCTCGCGCCATTGGCGGAGGAAGTCAGCGCGAGCAGTGCAGTGAGCAACACGCCTGCGACCAGTGACCGGCGGCCTCGCGTGGCCACCACGGGTTTACTCATAACTCCCGCCTGTCCCATCCTTCACGGGGTGGGATTGAAGTGCCTGGGCCGGGCGAAAGAATGTCGGAGCCAAGGTTTAGTTGCGAGCCAAACATTAACACCGCCACAATTTCGACGCCCCGCTGAACGGGCCGTCCCGACTCGTCCCAAGATTCGTCGCAGTGCCGCTCCAAATGCCCGCTAGCGAAAATACCGAAAAACGTTCGCGCTTGCGGCCGCCGCAAGTGAGAACGCTTCGTGGGAGCATCACATGCGCTACGCAGCATTCTTGACCGCCTTGTTTCTTCTCATTCCTCCAGCCGATGCGGCGATCCCGCCGGAGATCGACCCGAACGCATCGCTCGCCGTGGTTCAGCGATGGATCTACAATTACCGCGGCAAGCCGGACTACGCCCATGTGCCGGCGGCCGTGCGCGTATTGTTTCACGCGCAGACCTTCAAGGAGCCGGAGAGCGCCGGCATCTATCTCGGCTTCATTGCCGGCGCGATCGGCTCGAATCCCGCCAGGGCCGAGCAGCTCGTCGACAGTTTCTTCCCGGTGCCGCCGGAGGATGAATGGGTAGTCGTCCGCGCCATCGCCTATTCCGGATTGCCGGACTGGCGCAATTTGCTGCGCAAGATCGCGCCGCGGATGCCGGGACGGCAGGTGATGATCGACGACTACCTCGCCGGCAGGCTGCCGACATTGGCGAATATCCCGCTGGAAGAGACGAAACCGGGCATGCTCGACAAGCTGCGCGGCGCGTTCACGCGCAATCCCTTCGCCAAGGATGACAAGAAGGTGAACACGCAACTCACCTTCGCCAACAGCCAGGATCTGCTGGACACGCTGTGGGGCTACTATTTCGCGACCGGCTCGCACCTTCCGATCGAGCGCATCATCTCGATGCTGCCGTGGAGCAAGAGCCGTGACACCGTCGACAAGCTGACGGTGGGCAGCATGGCGCGTTATACACTCGCAAGCTACGCAGTCCGCGATACGGAGCTGCGCGAATTTCTCCGTAGCCAGCTCGCGCAAGCGCCAAAGGACGTCAAGGTGCCGCTTGGCGAGGCAGTCGATGCCGCCGACACCGTGCAGCTCGCCGCTGTGCGCAAGGAAGCGCTCGCCGCCGTCGACGAGCTCAAAACCAAGGGCTCCGACAGCCGGCGCAATCTGGATTTCTGGGGCCAGGTCGGTGTCGGCGCGGTAGCGCTCGGCTGCGTCTCGGCCGCGGCGCTCGGGCAGGTCGCGATCGGCATTCCCTGCGTGATCGGCGGCTCCGCGTCACAGGGACTGTTGTCGTTCTGGGAAAAGCAGCAGTGATCTGACGGCAGGCTCCCTCGGAAGATCAGGGGGCGTGCGGCGTACCGAGGTTGCGTGGTAATATGGCGCGATGAATTCGCTGAACAAAAAAGCGTCTGTCGGCCTGCTGTTTCTCTTTGCCGTGATGGCGTCGCTGCTGTTCGTCGGAGCGGGGACGCTTGATTACTGGCAGGCGTGGATGTTCCTGGCGGTCTATTTCGGCGCCTCGCTCGTGCTGACACTCTATTTGATGAAAAAGGATCCGGCGCTGCTGGCGCGGCGGATGAGCGGCGGGCCTTTTGCCGAGAAGGAGCCGGCGCAGAAGGTCATCATGTCCGTTGCTTCGCTCGGCTTTATCGGCCTCATCTTTGTTCCCGCGCTTGACCACCGTTTCGGCTGGTCGCAGATGCCGACTTCCGTGATGCTGGCGGGCGACGCGCTGGTCGCGCTCGGCTGGCTCGGCATTTTCTTCGTGTTCAGGGAAAACAGCTTTACGTCCGCGACCATCGAATTGGCCGCGGATCAAAAAGTCATATCGAGCGGGCCCTACGCGCTGGTGCGGCACCCGATGTATGCGGCGGCGCTGGTGATGCTGTCGGGCATACCCCTGGCGCTGGGCTCGTGGTGGGGTGTGTTGATCGTCTTGGCCATCATCCCGGCGCTGATCTGGCGGCTACTGGATGAGGAAAGATTCCTGGCGAGAAGCCTTGCGGGCTATGTCGAATATCAGGGCAGGGTGCGTTATCGTCTGCTGCCTCCGATCTGGTGACGACGGTCTCCCGCGGCCTTGGGATTTGCAAAGGCCGCGGGCAGAACCAATCTTTGCCTGATGAAGATGATTAATTCTCAATCGGCTTCTTGTGATGCAGCTTGCCTTTGGGTTGATAGGCAAGCGCGTCGGTGGGCTTGCTGGCTTCGGGGAGGAACGGATCGCGGTAACAGTTGCTACTGCCACGACCGGATGTCATCGCCTCACACTGCGCCATGGTTTCAAAGCCGCAGCCCCGCATTCCCGAGGTGTTCGTCGTACAGTACTCATATTTCGCAGCCGAAGCCGGCGTCGTCATTGCAGCAAAGGCCAACACCATTAACGCAGCGGGTGCAGCAGCCAATTTCAAAACCTGTCTCATCTTCGTCTCTCTGGTTAAGTCCCCCATGAAAACGAGGTGGGATGGCGGGAACCGCCGCGCCATCGCTCTCAAGAAATAGCAATGGAATTCTCTTTCAGCGCCGCGGAAGGCAGGAAAAACGCATCGCCTCGGCCGTTGGTAGGATGATCATCATCCTATAAAACTTGTCGGATGTTTTGCTCATGGAAGCGATGAGCAAATATCATGATATTTTCGCGCGCGAGCCACTTGCGCGGCGTCGCACGTTCACAGGATCGGCAAGCCAAAAAGAAAGGGGCCGAAGCCCCTTTCTCCGTGGTCACCATTGGTGCCAATGGTGCCAGTGATGCCAACCGCCATAACCCCAGCCGCCGTAGTAATGCGGATGCCAGTGGTGCCAGCCGTACCCGTAGCCGCCAGAGTAATACGGGTGCCAGTGATGCCAGCGCCAGTAATGCGGATGGTCGTAACCGCCACTCATATCAGGTCGGTCCCAGCAATGTCCCCATTCGTTGCAGACATAAGAAACCTGCTCGACGTTTGAAGCATGCGAAGCCTGACCGGGAATAGCGACAGGCATCGCCGACGCTGGCGCGGTGGCAAGTGCAATACCGCCAAGCGCTGCAAGACCAACAAGTGCAGAAATCAATTTCATGATGTTTCACCTCCTAACGTAAGTTGGAGGCAGCCATCGCGAAACCGGTTCGGTGCATTACCGAGGTTTAATGCCGATGAACGCGGGTCAGCTTTCCCCGCCACGCGGCGCGCGTGATTGCGTCATGTCCATGCGAGCCGGCGGAGCGTGCTTTCCAATTTGTAATCGGCGCACTTCGAACGGCGCCCTCGTCGTGTCCCACCAATCTCTGTTGTGAGACGGAGGGTTCGATGAAAGCGATGTCCTGGTCACGGTATCATTGTCTGTCGTGGTCCTTCATGCGCATCCGCAACGGTTTGCGCGGCGGCAAGTCGCGAAGGCGGCACACGGTCAAAACCGCTGCCGGCGAACGCTCCCGCGCGTCCGAGGCGGCGCTGGAGGGGACGGGAAACGATGCGCCGGCCGCTGACGGCGAGGCAGCACGTTCGGAAAGGCGTTAATCAAGTGTTTCCAATTCGTAACCCAGAGTTTTCGAACCAAAAGGCGGCCCGCCGATACCGACATCTGGCGCCGCTGCGCCAGAATCGAATACACAGGGATGCTCATGAAGACCCTGCAGATAGCTCTGCCGATCTGGGTTCGCGCCATCCTGCTGGCGGGGGTGTTTTGCATCGTCGCCGGTGCTGCGCTTATTTTCTACCGCTTCTACACCCAGCCGAAGACGCTGACGCTGGCGGTCGGATCGCTTGATGGTGAGGCCAAGCAGGTTGTTTCCGTCATCGCCAGCCGTTTTGCCACGACGGATTCACCGATCCGGCTGAAGGTGGTGAATGTCGGCAACGTGCTCGACGCGGCCAAGGAGTTCGATGCGGGAAATGCCGATCTCGCCGTGGTCCGCGCCGATGTCGGCGATCTCCAGCAGGCGCGCTCGGTGGTGCTGACGGCGCACGGCGTCGTGATGATCGTGGCGCCGCCGGGATCGACGATCACGAGCATCGCCAAATTGAAGGATCACACCGTCGGCGTGGTCGGCGGCGACATCAATCGCACGGTCGTCGATGTGCTGAAGAAGGAATATGATCTCGACCGTGCCAATGTCGTCTTCAAGGACATCGCGCCGTCGGATGCGCGGCGCGCGGTGCAGGCCAGGGAGGTCAGTGCACTGCTGGTGGTCGTGCCGTTGACCGAGCGTTATCTGTCGCTGGTCAAGAGCCTGTTTCGCGAAGGTCCGAATTTGTCGCCGGTGCTGATACCGATCGATTCCGCCGGCGCGATCGCCGACAACAAAGGACCTTACGAAAGTTTCGATATCCCGAAAGGCACGCTGCGCGGCGCGCCGCCGGATCCGGACGACGACGTGACGACGTTGCGGGTCGGCTATTATCTTGTCGCCAACAAGCGTCTGGGCGCGACGCTGGTCGGAGATCTTGCCAAGAAAATCATGAGCGTTCGCCGCGATCTCGTCGGCGAGCAGCCGCTGCTGGCCGGGATCGCCGCGCCCGACACTGATTCCGATGCCTATATCGCGGTGCATCCGGGCGCTGCGGCATTCTATAACGGCACCCAGGAAAGTTTCATGGATCGCTACGGCAACGCGATCTATCTGACGCCGATGGTGCTTGGTGCGCTGGCGTCGATATTCGCCGCGGCGTGGCGCTTCCTCGGCGTTCAGCCGATCGACGAGACGATATCGACGCTCGATACGCTGTGCGGCCTGCCGGGGCGGATTCGAAAAATCGACAACGAAGCCGAACTGACCGCGATCGAGGAGGAAGTCGACCGCGTCCTGCGCGCCGAATTGATCAGATCCGCCGACCGCGAGGAGGGCGCGTCAGGCACCTCGGCGCTGATCGCAGCGGCACACCGGCTCGACAATCTGATTCATCAGCGCCGGATAATGCTGGCGGCGAAAGCGACGGCGAGCGGTGAGACGGACCTCACCACTGGCTGAAGCCATCGCGGTCATTTCTCGCCCGCGGCCGGTGGCGAGGTGTTAGGCTCTCGGCCGGGCGAGACTCGTTTGAGAGGGCACATGCGATGGTGCGGATAAACATGCTCGGCGGGGAGAGCAGGCGATCATGACCGGTCCATTGATACGTATTGCTGTGCTGCATTTCTCGCACGAGACGGTCACGTTTCTGAAAAACGATACGACGCTGGATGATTTCATCTATCCGGGCTCGCCCGCCAAGGGTGAAGCGCTGCTGAAGTTCGATGCCAAATCCTATATGGGCGGCTTTGTGAAAATGGCGCGGGAGTTCGACGGCGTCGAACTCGTGGGCATCGAATCGCCGTGGTGGCCGAAGACTTCCATTGGTTCGGGATGGGTAACGCACGAGGCCTATGAAACCTTTGTCGGCCGGATGATCGCCGAGCTCGAAGCGAGTGGGCCGTTTCACGGCGTCTATCTATGTCTGCACGGCGCGATGGCGGTGCGCGGCGTGGCGCGGCCGGAGGCCGAACTGGCGCGGCGGGTGCGCGGGGTTGTGGGGCCCAAAGTCTTCATCGCGGCGACCTTCGATCTGCACGGCAATGAGGACGAGGAATTTCTCAAACATGCCGACATGGCCTTCGCGGTAAAATATTTTCCGCATTACGACGGCTATCTCCAGGGCGAGCGCGCGGCGCGAACCCTGGTGCGGGCGATCCGCGGCGATTACAGGCCGGCACATGCGACGCTGAAGGTTCCGATCATCTCGGCGACCGTGCTGCAATGGACCGGCGCGTCGCCGTGGATGGATCTGGTGCAGCGGGCGCTGACATGGGAGGCGAGGGAGCCTGACGTGTACGTCAACGTGTTCTTCGGCTTTCCGTTTGCCGATGTGCCCGATGTCGGCATGACCATCCAGGTGTTGACGAATGGCAATCCCGAATTGGCTGCGAAGGTCGCCCGTGACATGGCGGATGCGGCCTGGCGTCAGCGCGAGGCGTTGCTGAATTCGACCAAGGTCTATTCCATCGCCGAAGGCGTTGCGCTGGCCAAGCAAGCCATCCAGCGCGGAGAGACGCCGGTTGTGCTGGCCGACCACAGCGACCGTTCCGGCTCCGCGACCTGGTTGCTCAAGGAAATTTTCGCGCAGGATCTCTCCAACACCCTGATCGCGACGATCACGGACGCTGCCGTGACGGCGAAGCTGAAGGCGCAAGGCGCCAAGGCCGGCGATGCCTTTGACATGGAGATCGGTGGGCTAGCCGACGAATCCGCCGGCCAGCCGGTGCACATCCAGGGCACGATCCTGAAAGCGGTCGAGGGTTACGGTCAGTTCTGGGTCAGCATCAAGTTCGGCCGCGACAATGTTGTCATTCTCAGCACCTATCTCGTGCAGATCCTCGAGCCGTTTTCGCTTGGCAACATGGCCCTCGACGTCAGCGCGTTCCGGGTCATGGCGATCAAATCGCGCGTGCATTTCAGGCGCGGCTTCCACGACAACGGATTTGCCAAAACGATCTTGCTGGTCGAGCCGGAGCAGCCGTTTCTCGGCACGGTGCGTCTCGATGGGCTGCCGTACGAGAACGTCGATCTGAAGCAGTTTTATCCTTATGGAAATCCGGTGTTTCCCGCCTGATGTTCAGCTCGCCGCTGCGCGGGGCGGGTTGACCATCAGATACACGGCGATGACGGTCGAGAGCGCGACCGCCAGGGCGCCGGCAAGATAGACCGTGCTGACGCTGGCGGCGCTCGCGATCGCGCCCGCCGTCGGTCCGGTAATGCCTAAGGAAATGTCGAGGAACGCCATAAAGGCGCCCATTGCGACGCCGCGGCTCTGTGGCGGCGCGCGCCGCACCGCTTCAACGCCAAAGCCGGGGAAGGCGAGTGAGTAGCCAAATCCCGTCAGCGCCGCGCCAACATAAGCCGCGAACACATGACCGGCCTGCCATATCAGCAATAGGCCCGCGGTCTCGATCAGCACGCAAACAAGTGCGACCTTGCCGCCGCCGATCTTGTCCGGCAGATGCGCGAACAACAGCCGCGCGCCAATGAATGCCGCACCGAAGGCCGTGAAGGCGAGCGATGCGCTGCCCCAGTTCTCGGCAGCGAACAACAGTGCGATGAACGTGGTGATGACGCCAAAACCGGAGCTGCACAGGAAAAGTCCGAACCCCGGCACCCACACCTTTCCCAACACTTTATAGAACGGCACGCGGCGAACCGTGGACGCCGCGACCGGGCGCGCGGTGGCGACGATCGCCAACGCCAGCAACGGCACCATGATGGTCGCAACCGCGATGCCGAAAAAGCCATAGGGACCATAGATCAAGGTGCCGACCGGCGCGCCGGTCGCGTAGGCGCCATACATCGCAATTCCGACCCATGCCATGACCTTGCCGGCATTTTGCGGCCCGACTAGGCCTATGCCCCAGCTCAGGGCGCCGGTGATGATCAGGCTTTCGCCGCAGCCGAGCAGGACGCGGCCGAGCAGCAGCACGCCGAGCGAGGCTGCGGGGGTTGCGATGAAGGCGAGCGACGCCAGATAGACGGCGCCGGAGATCGCCGCGATCATGAGACCCATGACGACGGCGCGCTTGGCGCCGCGCGTATCGGCCAACCCGCCGGCCCAGGCCCGTGACAGCAGCGCCGCGCCGAACTGGCAGCCGATCGCGATGCCGACGACCAGATTGCTCATGCCGAGCGTGTAATGCAGGTGCAACGGCAGCACCGGCAGCGGCAGCCCGATGGTGAGGAATCCGACAAACACCGCCAGCGTGATCGGCAGCATTTTGAGAAAGACGTTGTGCTCCGCCGTAGAAGGCGCGGCGGAAGGGGAGTTGGTCATCTATTTTATTGTTCTTTGTCTGCGGAATTACGATCGGCGCGCGATCAGGGGGCCGCCGGCCTTCTAGCGGCTCGCCCGATCATAGAGCCTGTTCGGTTCTGATTGAATAAGAACCGGGCTCTGGTCTTTTGTTTTTACGCGTTTTCTTCACGCGAACCGGTACCCACTTCGCTCGAAAACGCTTTAGCTTGCATAAATTTCAGCTGCGCTCGATCGCGACCGCGGCCGCATCGAGCGCTGCGGCGATATCGCGGATCTGCTGCTCGCTCAGCGGACCGCGCGCCTCGCGCAGTCGCAGCGCCAGCTTGAGGTTTTCCCTGGCGCGCATGATCTCCGGCGCAGGGCCGCCGCTGTGGGCGGTATTGACCGACTGCATGCGCTGGAGCGCATTGTCGACGGCGGTCTTGTTGGCGGCGAGGTAGGCGGTGCCGTCGGCGGTGACGGCATAGAGTTTCTTGCCCTCGCTTTCGGTCACGGTTGCGTGCCCGAGTTCTTCGAGCATCGTCAGTGTCGGATAGATCACGCCGGGGCTCGGTGTATAGGTGCCGGCGACGCGGTCCTCGATCTCCTTGATGATCTCATAGCCGTGCCGCGGACGCTCGGAAATCAGGGCGAGCACCACCAGGCGCAGTTCGCCATGATCGAACAGGCGGCCCGACCGGCGGCCATGCCGATGTCGGCCGCGCCCGTGGTGTTCGTGTTCGCCGTGTTCATATTCGCCGTGCTCGCGGTGTCCGTCCCGGTGTCCTCGTCGAAAATCGCCGTCGGCGAAGGGCCCCCGGCGCAGGAAGCCGCCGCCGCGGGGCTCGTGGTCTGAATGTCTGTGACGCATGTTTTGTCTCTTTCGATGTAGTTTCGATATATCTGTATATTAGATATATCTAGACTGGATCGTTATTGATTTCAAGGCCGATACTGCTGGTCTGCAGGGCGATCGTCGGCCAAGTCGCAGTTCCATCGGTAAGTACCTGTTTATATTTGTATATTCGTGGATTCGGTGAATAGATGGCTTAATCTCCGCATAAGGTGCGGTGATTATCGTTGCTTTTGCGGCGAATAGCGGCCATATTATCCGCAGAAAGTGCGGAGAATAGATGCCCGATTACATCCACCAATTATCGGCCTGGCCCGAATTCACCTGGGATCAGCACGGCCTTTCCCGGCAACTCTCCGCCGTGCGTCACCGCCAGGGGCGGTTGATTGGACGCATGCAGGCGCTCGGGTTTGCATTGCGCGAGGAGGCCGTCCTCCAAACGCTCACCGATGATGTGCTCAAGTCCAGCGAGATCGAAGGCGACATCCTGGACAAGGATGAAGTCCGATCCTCAATCGCGCGCCGCCTCGGGATGGAAGCCGCAGGCCTGCCTCCCGCCGACCGCCATGTCGAGGGCGTGGTCGAGATGATGCTGGACGCTACCCAGAAATTCAACGATCCGCTCACCGCAGAGCGACTGCTTGCTTGGCATGCGTCGCTGTTTCCGACCGGACGCAGCGGCATGCGCAAGATCGCGGTGGGCGCCTGGCGCGATGATCAATCGGGTCCGATGCAGGTCGTCTCCGGCGCTGAAGGGCGCGAGCGGGTTCACTATGAAGCGCCCCCGGCAACGAAGCTGGAGGGAGAAATGAAAGCCTTCCTCGATTGGTTCAACCGCAAGGACGACATCGATCCAGTCTTGAAAGCGGCGCTGGCGCATCTGTGGTTTGTGACCATCCATCCGTTCGACGACGGCAATGGACGCATCGCGCGTGCGATCGCCGATATGTTGCTCGCCCGATCGGAAAACAGCCCGCAACGCTTCTACAGCATGTCAGCGCAGATCCGGCTTGAGCGAAAAGCCTATTACGACATGCTTGAATCCACGCAGAAGCGCGACCTCGACGTCACGCCATGGATCGAATGGTTTCTCGGATGTCTCGATCGCGCTTTCGACGGCGCGGAGCAGACGCTCGCGATCGTTTTCAGGAAGGCGGAATTCTGGAGGAAGCATTCGGCCGCGCCGCTCAATGCGCGCCAGCGCGACATTCTCAATCGTTTGCTGGATGGCTTCGATGGCAAGCTTACCTCTTCGAAATGGGCGACCATCGAGAAATGCTCGCCGGATACGGCGTTGCGCGATATCGCCGGTCTCGTCGGGAGCGGGCTGCTCCGGAAGAATGAAGGCGGCGGCCGCAGCACGAGCTATTCGCTGGCTGAGGATCTCAGGGAATAACACCGGCGCAGAAGCGGTACTTGTGGACATCGGGAAATAGACCGTAATGTCGCCTCGCACGGCGCTAACCCGCCGATATCAGCCGAACCAAGTATCAGCCAAACGAAGTCGGAAGAAATCAGAAGAAAAGGACGGGAGATCATGACTGCCAGACCGCAATTGCCGGAGCGAACGCCACGCGAGAAGGGCGCGCCGACCGCTCTCGACGGCCTGCTGGTGGTGGATTTCACCCGCGTCGTCGCCGGTCCCGCCTGCACGCAAACGCTGGCCGATTTCGGCGCCGAAGTGATCAAGATCGAAAACCCCGATGGCGGCGATGATTCGCGCCACTATGAACATGCGGAAATCGGCGGCGAGAGCGCGGCCTATCTCAGCCTCAACCGCAACAAGCGCGGCATCGCGCTCGATCTCACCAAGCCCGAGGCGCGCAAGGTCGCGCGCGAGCTCATCAACAGGGCCGATGTGGTGGTGGAGAATTTCTCCGGCGGCGTGATGAAGAAGTTCGGCCTCGACTATGACTCGGTGGCGCCGGACAATCCCCGCCTCGTCTATTGCTCGATCTCCGCCTATGGCCGCAAGGGGCCGTGGGCGCTGCGTCCGGGCTTCGATCCGATCACGCAGGCCGAAAGCGGCTTCATGTCGCTGAACGGTTTTCCGGATGGGCAGCCGGTGCGTACCGGCTCGCCGATCGTCGACATGGCGACGGGCATGTCGGCGTGCAACGCGATCCTGATGGCGCTGATCGCCCGCGACAAGCTGGGTCGTGGCCAGCAAGTCGAGGTCGCATTGATCGACATCGCGGTCTCCATGACCGGATTTTTCGGCATGGCCTATCTGATCAATGGTGAGAATCCGGGCCGCTTCGGCAACTCGCCGAACGGCTCGCCCAGCGTCGGCGTCTATGAGGCCTCCGACGGGCCGTTCTATATCGCCTGCGCCAACGACCGGCTGTATCGCCGCCTGGTCACCGAGGTGCTGGAACGGCCGGACCTGATGACCGATCCGGAATTCGCGTCGCGGAAAGCCCGCACCGCCAACAAAGAGAAATTGCGCGCCGCGATCGCGCAGGTTTTTGCGGGCGACAGGCTCGAGCACTGGATGGCGAAGATGAAGCAGGCCAACATACCCTGCGGCTATCTGCGCACCGTCGAGGAAGGATTCAACGCGCCGGAAGTGCGCGAGCGGCATCGGCTGAGCCAGATTCCGCATCCGACCGCGGGCGCGGTCCCCAACATTGAATCGCCGCTCAGCCTCGGTCTGACCCCGATCGTCGATCCTGTCGCAGCGCCGTTACTCGGCCAGCATACAAAGGACGTGCTGCGCAAAACACTCGGCTATGATGACAGCCGTATCGCAGAACTGACCAAGGCGGGGGTGTTCGGAGCGGTGTGACGCCTGCCATCGCGGCAGGCGTGCGGCCTCTTACATTTTCCATGAGGGGTGTGTTGCCGGATTGATGCACGAATGACGACGCCATCGATGAAGGCGTGAAAGATGAGGGTATCATGGGCTTGATCTCGATTATTATCCTGGCGGCCATCGTCTATGCCTTCGCATCGCTTCGGGTGTTGAAGCAATATGAACGCGGCGTGGTGTTCTTCCTCGGCAAGTTCGAAGGCGTGCGCGGGCCGGGATTGACGCTGATCTTCGTTCCGTTCCAGCAGATGACGCGGGTGTCGCTGCGCACCGTCACCATGCAGATCCCGTCACAGAAGATCATCACCAAGGACAACGTCTCGATCGATATTGCCGCAGTGGCCTATTATCACCTGACCGATCCGGAAAAAGCTGTGATCGCGATCGAGAACGTCTACAACGCGATCAACCAGATCAGCCAGACCACGGTGCGCAATGTGGTCGGACGGTTCAGCCTCGATCAGTTGCTGTCGGATACCGCAAGCATCAACGACCAGATCAAGAACGTCATCGACCAGCACACCGAGCCCTGGGGCACGCAAGTCACGGCGGTCGAGATCAAGGACATCATGCTGCCTGACAATATGCAGCGCGCAATGGCCAAGGAAGCCGAGGCCGAGCGCGAGCGCCGCGCCAAGATCGTCGCCGCCGAAGGCGAATTCCAGGCCGCGGTCAAGCTCGGCGAGGCCGCCGACATCATCACGCAGCATCCGGTCGCGCTGCAGCTCCGCACCTTGCAGACCATGGCCGAAATCTCGGTGGAGAAGAATTCCACCATCATCTTCCCCGCCCAGTTCATGACCACCGTGCAGGAAGCGATCGCGATGCTGTCGAAGGACTCGGTGCCGAAATAGGCCGTCGAAGCAGGCCATCAAAGCAACCGCGCCGATCATTCCCCGTTCCCGGCAAAACTTGCCGTGGTGCTGCCGCACCGCGCGTCAAGCCGATTGATTTCTAACGGAAATTTTCTGGCTCGGGATTTGCTTTTCCAGGGCCGGGGTGAGTTGCGTGTGCGTTGGGGCAATCAGAATGAGGATTGATCATGTCACACCATCATATGCTGCAACCGATCGTCTATACGCCGCAGGTAAAGCCAAAGAAGATCGAACCCAAGAAGAGCCGCCTCCAGATGCGCGCCGCCGGCTCGATCAAGGACGCCGGTGAAACCGAAGAAACCTTTGAAGCGATCGGGCCGGGCCAGCCGATGTCCGTGGGGCACCTGCTTTCATCGGATGATTTCGTTCCCATTGAAGGGGCCGAAAGAAAGCCGCATCAGCCCCCGGGACGCCTGAGCGAAGGCACGCTGAAGGCGATGCTGCAGGTGCAGGAACTGGATCAAGTGAAAATAGCCTGAGCGGCGTCAGCCGCTTTCGCGGAACGTTCGGCGGCGTAGCGAACGGTCTAGGCGGCGCCGATGCCGGCGAACTTTGCCAGCATCGCGTCGAACGCCGATTTGATGCGGCGGACCGCCGGATCCTTGTAAGGGAACTGCTTGTTGTCGTCGTGGACCAGCATCGAGGCATTGACCTCGAACACGAGCAGATCTCCTGATGTGTCCAGCCCGCAATCGATGCCGAAATATTCAAGCCCGATGCGTTGCTGAATGGCCCGCAGCGCCTGAAAATGCGCGGCATTGAAGACGAGGCCGGGATCGTTCAGGAAGGCCGCTTCTTCGTTTTGCATCCATTTCTGATTGGCCATGTCGGTGTTGACGTGATGCACCTTCCAGTCGTTTCCGATCGCCAGATGATAGGGCAGCACCTGATCGTCGACGAAGATGAAGCGATATTTCCGGAAATAGCCATCTGGCGAGCGATAGTCGGCGTATTCGATGAAATAGCGATCGGTCTCGGCTGGCTGCGCCAGATAGGCTGCGAGCTCGGCGACGTGGTCGAGCTTTTCAAAATCATCGCCGCCATGGGTCCCGACCGGCCGCGCCAGAATGGAGGAGGCTAACGGAAACGCAGCCTGCAACTGTTCGACGGAAAGTTCGGTGCCGGCCTGCTGGCGCAGGATTTTCGGGATACGGCAGTCCGGGATTCCCGCTAGCCGTTCCGCGACCTCGTCGCGGGTGGTCCGCTGGATCTTGCGGGGATCGTTGATGATGGGCTTGCCGAGCCGGGCGGCCAGATCGGCGGCCAGCGGCAGCATCGCGACCGCCTGGTCGACATCGGAGATCAGGTTGACGACGACGTGCACGCCCTGCTTGAAAACTTCGGCGTCGTAGCTGTTCTGCTCGAACAGCGCCAGCGTGTCGGTCTCGTAATTGGCATGCTTGAAGAGATATTCGGTCGGCGTGTTGCCGCCGAATGGCGCGTAGAGCGCCAGCACGCGAAAATCCGCCGGCGACTTGATCGCCGGCCGCCTGATCAGCGGCTGTATTTGGGCGGCCTGCGCATACGCTTTTTGCGCGGCTTCGATCTCTCCGAGATTCTGCCTGATGCCGCCGATCCAATAGAGGCTATCGGCATCGCGAGGATTGAGCGCGAGGGCCCGCTCGAAACATTCGATCGCCGATGGCACTTCGTCGAGCTCGAAGCAGGCTTTGCCGAGCTGATGCTGTATCGCGCTATCCTGCGGCCGTTCGCCGGCGAGCTCCTGCAGCAGCGCCTTGGCGATCACAAATTGCTTGGTCGCCATCAGCGCCTGAACGAGGTTGGTGCGTGACGCCCAATGCGCGGGATTGAGCTTCAGCGCCTGAAGATAAAAGGCGATCGCTTCCTGCGGCCTTCCGGTCTGGACGTGGATGTTGCCGAGATTGCACCAGCACGACGTCAGTTCAGGCACGAGCCGCAGCGCGGCCCTGTAGTTCACGGCGGCCGCTTCGACATCGCCCCGCACCATGCAGGCATTGCCGAGCCTGGAATGCAGCTCTGAGATGGTTTCCACCGGTACGCTGCCGGCAGGCGCCGCAGCGATGGCGGCGAGACCGCATTGATAGGCGGCAATGGCGTCGTCGTTGCGCCCTGCGCTGTAATGCTCGTCGCCGATACGCAGCCAATTGGCCCCGGCGGGACTGGCCTGCTCGGTATCGGCGGCGCGGGCGGCCGGCGCGGGTGCGGTCATGGATTTACGCCTCGTTCATGAAGGTAACCGGACCATGAAGATTGTTGGTAAACAAAGTCTTGCCACTGCTGCGATCTCCGCATTGTTACCGAGGCGATTTGCTTCCAGCGCCCGAGTCAGAAACATTTGGCAATATTGATCGGGAAACGTCTCGCGCCTGCCATTTGCCGATACGCGGCGGCTGCGAATCAGCCGATAGTCCGGCGATCGAAGTGATCCGCGTCCTGATGCTGCTGAGATCGTGAGCCAATTGAAACAAGACCCGGCAGCTTTGCCCGGCGCTGATGGCACCAGGCACGGCTGGGCGCCCCGGCTGCAGCAGGAAGCGCGGCTGCGGCAGCTTGAGGACGTGCTGGCCCGCCAGCCGGTGGCCGGTGACGCCATCGCGGTCGAGATCGAGCGCGCGGTTCTCCTGGGCGCGCTGGACCGGCGTGCTGAGGCCCAGCTCGCCTTCATCGATATCCTGCGCCGGGCGCCGCAGAATTTCAGCGCGCTGAACGAGTTCGGGACGCTCTTGACCAATATGGGCGCGATCGACGCCGCCTGCCGCGTCTATGCCGAAGCGATCCTGCACCACCCTGATCATCCGATGGCGCGCGTCAATCTCGCCAATCTCCTGCTTCGCGCCAACCGGCATGCCGAAGCGCGCCAGCATTATGAAGCGGTGCTGCGCATCAATCCGGAGCACGCCGAAGCGCACCAGGGATTGGGCGCCGTGCTCTCCGACCTCGGCGACCGTGCCGCGGCCCGGCGGCATTTCCAGAAGGGCTTTCGCAACCACGCGGTATCGACGCTGCCCTATCGCGGCACCAAGCCGCCGGTGGCGTTGCTGCAGCTGGTATCGTCGGGCGGCGGCAACATCCCGACCGCCGTATTCCTCGATGATTGCACCTTCCTGACGTCGGTGATCGTTGCCGACTATCTCGATCCGCAGGTCGCGTTGCCGCCGCATCAACTGATTTTCAACGCCATCGGCGATGCGGACCTTTGCCAACCTGCGCTTGAGGCCGCGCGCCGCTTGATCGCGCGGACCGCGGCGCCGGTCATCAACGATCCCCGTGCGGTCATGAAAACCGGCCGCATCGACAATGCCCGGCGGCTCGGCGCCGTGCCCGGCGTGGTGACGCCGCGAACCATCGCGATGGCGCGCGACGTGCTTGCCGGCCCTAATGGCGCAGCAGCCGTGGCGCAGCGAAAATTCACTTTCCCGTTGTTGCTGCGCTCGCCCGGGTATCACACCGGACGCAACTTCATTCTGGTGGAGCAGGCCTCTGAACTAGCCGCGGCGGCCGCCAACCTTCCGGGCGACGATCTGCTCGTCATCCAATATCTCGATGCCCGCGGCGGCGACGGCAATGCGCGCAAATATCGCGTGATGATGATCGGAGGCGAGATCTATCCGTTGCATCTGGCGATATCACGGA
Organism: Bradyrhizobium canariense; assembly: GCF_900105125.1. Lineage (NCBI taxonomy): Bacteria > Pseudomonadati > Pseudomonadota > Alphaproteobacteria > Hyphomicrobiales > Nitrobacteraceae > Bradyrhizobium > Bradyrhizobium canariense. The sequence goes on from NZ_LT629750.1 coordinate 7,735,271, forward strand.
AGTGGAAGGTGCACTATTTCACCTCCGACATGGCCGACAAGCCGGACCATCGCGCCGAGGAAGCGATTTTCCTCGGGGATATGGCGGCAGCCCTTGGCGACAAGGCGATGAAGGCGCTGGAAGGGATACGTGATGCGCTCGGCCTCGATTATGCCGGGATCGATTTCGGGCTCGCTCCGAACGGAGACCTGTTGCTGTTCGAAGCCAACGCCACCATGGTGATCGCGGCGCCGGATGCGGATGAGCGCTGGGCGTACCGGTGTGCCGCGATCAGCCGGATCATCGATGCTGTGGTCGCCATGATCATGCAAAAATCTGCTGCGGCGCCTTCAGCCGCGCGCGCGTCTAATCCGAAGAACGCCAGCAACGCACGATGACGAGAACATTTGTTCCACCACCCCATTTGTCCAGTCCTGTTTCCCGAGGAGGAATGAAATGAAACTCGCATTGTTGGGCGCAGTTGCTCTCGCGACGACCGCGCTGGTCACGCCGGTGAAAGCGCAGGAAGTCATCACCAACCCCGGTCGTTGCGCCCAGTACTATCCGAACGCCAACTGTCAGAATCTCGGACCCGGAAATCCCTACCGGACGGGATGGCAAGATGGTTATGCGCATATGGAACATCGCGGATGGCACCACCATTATCATCGCCACCATCACCACCATTGATCGGCTCAAGAGCCGTACAGGAAACGGGCCCCGGCTATGATCCGGGGCCCTTTTCTCATGTGAGGGCACTCGCCTCGAAGCGAGCGTCCCTCCTTGCGTATGTTACTTCATGCTGCCGCTGGTGTCGGTGCCGACATTGCCCTGGCCGGATGGATTACGCGTTGTATCCTTGGTCATTCCCTTGCTCATGCCGGTCGTTGCGCCGGATTTCATCTTGCCTGATGATTTCATTTTGCTGCCGCTGGTGGCGCCCGGTCCGACATTGCCTTCGCTCGAAGCGCCGGGCGCGGGCTGCGTTTGCGCAGAAGCAATGGTCGTCGCGCCGACCAATGACGCCGCGACGAGAACCGAGAGTGCTAGTTTGGATCGCATGAAAGATATCCTCCTGGATACTGTATAGATACCGCGCGACTCAGAACGTGCGACGCCGGATTGCGTTCCGAACGCATGTTTGATCTTGTTGTGCGGAATGTTTGGTTTTCTTGCGCGAAATAAAAGGCAAGGTAGCCGGCTGGTTCCAGAGGCGCCTTCCAGAGCGTGTTCCGAGGGGCGGTTCCAGGAGAGCGGTTCCAAAACCCGGTTCCATCACGACTAATTCGCCGACTTCAGGAACCGTCGCTCCGTCCAATCCTTATTGAGCTGACGTTTGTTCCTCTCCCGAGGCCTCCCGCAACTGCACCTCGTCCTGCGCGAGATTCGCAGGCGAGGTGGCTTTGTCTTGGCTGGAGAAACTCTTGGCCGGAGGAACCCGGCAGCTGCGAGCGGATTGACCGTATGAAAAAGGAGAACCGGCCATGAGCAAGGAAACTCCGCAGGACGATCCGCGCCAGCGCACCGACTGGAAATCACCGAAACAATCCGACGAGCCGTGGAAGGGACCGCCCGAGAAAGAGCAGAAGCCAGGCGGGACTTCCGAGCTTGATCTGGAAAAATGGCACCGGACCAACACGCACTGAAGACCGCGGAAATATTTCGGTTGGCTCACAAGCAAAGGTCTGTTCGCGATGCCCAAGGAAAACGATCTGGAAGGCGCACAAGACCAGGGCGGCAAACATGGTGGCCAGAAGGGTATGCCGAAGCCAGAGCCAAAGCCCGCGCGCGGTCATGATCAGGGCATCGTGCGCGATCAAAAGGGAGAGGATCAGCCGCGCGATAAGGAGCGTGCCCAGCACGTTAGCCGCCAGGATAAAGGCGGCGATCCACCCGGCCATAAAACATAAGCGCTATCTGCGCGTTTCAGATTCCAGCCCCAGCCCTTGCTCGGATTTTCGGCAAGGACGATTTTTATTCCTCACATTGAAGCCTCAGTGAGGGAGGAAGCTTCAGTGAGGGAGCGCGGACCGACATGAGCAGAGCATTCGTCAGGGAAGATGACGCGGGCAGCGCGGATGCGCTGCCTGATCGGCCGATCTCCGAACATCCCAACCTCGTCACGGAAGCGGGACTGGCGCAGATTGAAGCGGCCTTGGCGCAGGCGAAGGCGACTCACACCCGCGCGCAGGCTGCATCTGACGGGCCCGACCGGTCGTCAATCGCCGCCGCGGCTCGCGAACTCCGGTACTGGAGCGCGAGGCGGGCCAGCGCGCAGGTCGTTCCCGCTTCGGAGGACAGGACCGAAGTTCGCTTCGGCGCCACCGTGACGATTCTCCGCAACGATGGTCGCGAGCAGACCTTTCGTATTGTGGGCGAAGACGAGGCGGATCCCGCCAAAGGCTCGATCTCATACGTCTCACCGCTGGCCCGGGCGATGCTGGGAAAAGCCGTCGGCGACGTCGTGCGCGCCGGCAGCGATGATGCGGAAATCATCTCAATCGTTTGATTGTCCGAACAGGCCGAAGCGAGGCGTCGCGGGCGGAGGTGCTTCGTACTGGTCGGTCTCGACGATGACAGGCGCATCCCGATCCGGCGTATCGCGGTCATGAATAATGCGCCGCACCGCGATCGTGGCGACTTCAAGCTCTCGCTGTTTGCGCTGCTGCTCGGCGAATTTCCTCATCTCCATTCGCTTCTTGTCTGCGACTCTTGCCTCAGCACTGCGCACCTTGTCGGCGTTTGCTTTCTCGGCGCTTGCCTTTTCGGTATTCACTTTATCCGCATTGGCTTGGCTCGATTTGTCAGCATTTGCCTGGACGGTTCGCTGTTCGGCCGTGTTGCGTGCCGGTTCAATGGCTTTGGCCTCGACGGGCGTTACGGCCGGCTGCGCGGATGGCTCAGTTGACACAGCTTGCGCGGTGGGAGCGGGTGGTTGCGTCACGGGAGGCGCAGCAGCAGCAGGAGTGGCTTCGGTGACCGCTTCGGGCTTAGTCGTTGTTGTCGCCTGTGCGGCCGGTTTCGAATCCGGCGTCGCCGCGGCCACGCGCTGCAATCGATTCGGCGAATCGTTATGCGTCGGGCTCGCCAGGAAGTAGCCACCGGCAAATCCCGTCGAGAGCACCACAACGACGGAGCCAATGCCCGCCATATAAGAAGTCGTGTTGAAAGCCATGACCACTTGCTCCGCTCATCAATGGACAAGCAACCGCAGAAAATAAAAACCGTTCCAGCGCGAGGTTTTTGAATTTTATGAACAGAGTTGCGGACCTCCTCAGGTTCCCTAGGACTGAAGCGGCTGCGCGTAATTTAGGCGACGATTGCGAAATCGTGATGGGAACATGTGTCGCGCCATCCGCTTGGTTTCATGGCAATGTCCCCCCAATCGACGTTGGATCCGCGTATGAAGGATTTTCCGAACGCGTCATTTTCGCCTGATGTGATCGAGGTGATGCAGCAGGCGCTGGAGAAAGCGGTCGCGACGCTGCCGCATCCCGTCAGTTCGCAGCGCGTGCAAAGCATTGCAGAGAGCATCCTGAGAAGTGCAGAGGAGGGCGAGAGCGATCCGCGCACGTTGCAGACGATGGCTCTGGTCGAATTGCAGCTTCGATCTGACGAAAATCCGTAAAGCGACGAATCTTAGCTCTTCTCTTAGCTCCTCTCTTAACTCTTGGCCTCATCGCTGCAGGCCTTGATGGCTTCTTCCACGCTGCGAAATAGCTGGCCCTTTGCGAGCAGCGGCAGTATGCCGAACCGTTCGATGGCCTTCTGAGCCCGTTCCGACTCCAGCCGCGCGATCGCGAAACTGATTCCTTCCGCGTGGCAGGCGCTGATCGTGTCGCTCAGGATCTGTGCGGCGGTGAAGTCGATTTCGACGATGCCCGTCGACTCCAGAACGATCAGGCGCGGCGGCTGCGGCGAGGCCTGCACCAGCGCCATCAGGTCGCTGCGAAAGTGATACGCATTGAGAAATGATAATGGCGCCTGGAAACCGGCGACCACGACGTCGGCCTCGGTCTTTCCGGGAATTTTGGGATGGGAGGGCCACCAGATCGAGGTGCCCGGCACCCGTTCATAGGGCGTGACGCGGGCGCGGGTGTTGCTCCAGATGCCGTGCAGCAGCGAGAGCGTGATCCCGATCGCAACGCCTTGCTCGATGGGAAGCACAATGATGGCCGCCGCGGTCGCGACCACCAGGAATAATTCGCCGATCGATTGCCGGTAAATCGAAACGATCTGGCTGATGCGAATGATGCGCATGGCGACGAACAGCAACACACCGCCGAGCGCCGCCTGCGGCACGTGACGCAGCAGCGAACCGCCGAAGGCGAGCAATCCCAGAATGATCGCAGCCGCAACGAGAATCGCGAGCTGCGATTTGCCGCCGGTCTCCGCCACGATCGCGGTGCGCGGCGGACTGGCGTTGACAGGAAATCCGCCGATCAGACCCGAAATGACGCTGCCGGCGCCGACGCCGATGAAATCTCGATCGACATCCGGCGGCTGGTTCGGAGCCGAGGCGAACGACCGAGTCGTCGCCGCGGTCTGCACCATGATGATGATGGCAATGATTAACGCGAGCGGCACCAGTTGCAGCCATCGGGTGATCGCGATGTCCGGAAGCGTCAACTCCGGCAGCGCGACCGGGATATCGCCGAGCACCGCGACGCCCCGGCTTTCCAGTCCCATCAACACGGTCGCGGCGGCTGCGGCGATCAGCCCGATCAGCGCGCCGGGAATGCGCACATCGATCCGCTCACATAGCGTCACCAGCGCCAGCACGCCAAGACCGATGCCGAGAGAAAACAGATTAGCCTGCGGCAACTGCTCGACCAGCGTTGCAAGCCGTTGCAGCATCGGGCCGGCTGGCGTCGGCAGCCCGAGTATCCCGGGCATCTGCGAGATCAAAATGTGGACCGAGATGCCGGCGAGAAAGCCCACGGTCACCGGGATCGACAGCAGATCCGCGATCCAGCCCATACGGAAGATGCCGCCGACCACAAGCACAGCGCCGACCAAGAGCGCGAGCGCGCCGGCAAGCGCGACATAGTCAGGCGAGCCGGAGGTCGCGAGCAGAGCGAGCCCGCCGGCAAAGATCGGCGTGATCGTCGAGTCCGCGCCGCTCGACAGGAAGCGGTTGCTTCCGAACAAGGCAAAGGCAAGCGAGGCCGCCAGAAACGCGAAAAATCCGATCTGCGGGGAAAACCCGCCGAGCCGCGACGTCGCCAGTTGCTCGGGGATCGCGATGGCGACGAGGGTGAATCCGGCGACGAGATCATGGGTCAAGAACGAGGGCTGATATCCCCGGAGCGACCGCAGCACCGGCCAGCTGTGGCTGCTGGCCACGTGACTGGATGCCGTGGAATGGGGTGTCTCGATCATGAAGGCGCTGTCTCATCTAAACCTGAGTCAGCGACTTTAGCGGGAACCTGGCCGGAAGTCCTCCGGCAATTACTGCCGGCTGCGCAACCGCGGCGGATCCGAGCTGACGCTGCCCAGCGCCGCATAGCGGTCTGCGACCGCGCGGTGAAATTGTTCGAGCGCAAGATTGAAGGCCGCGAGGTCGCCTTCCTCGATCGCACCGTCATCGAACGCATTCAGGGTTTCGCGGATGATGCCGTCGACCTCGCTCTGCATGCCTTGCAACTCCTCGATGGAGTTTCCGTTGCGCGCCAGTGCTGACAGCGCCAGCACCCGATCGCGCAACGCGATGCTCTGGGCTTTTTCGTCTCGCTTCAGATAAGAGCGGAACCAGGCTCCGGCCGAACCGAGACCCGACAACAGCAGCACCGTACCCCAGATGTAGTCGCTGTATTTCTCGAGGAAGGTACGCTCGGTGCCGTCGATGTAGGCCGCTGCCCCGCGATGCGCCGGCAGCGCGGCATCCTTGTCGGTATCCGGCGTTGCGATGTTGGCGGCCCCGGGCAATTCCTTCTCCAGCGCCTGCCGGACACCGAATAATTGCCGCGTGAACGCTCCCACCGCCGTCTCGGACAGTTCCCGTCGCGCGACGATGAGATGATTGACGCTGACGGTCTCGACCTTGTCGTCGGGCCGCGCAGGCGACGAGCTAAAGGTGCTGCCGGGAATCTCCTCGGATTCATACAGCGGATGTTTCTGCGCGATTGCCTCGGATACGTCGATCGGCAGAAATTTCGGTTCGCCGCGATCGCGCGCCGTTGCCGCGATCGCCTCGGAGGTGATCTTGCTGTCCAGCGGGCCGACCGCCATGAAGGCGTCGATGCTCATGTCGTGCGCCATTTCGCCGAGCTGATTGGTGGCGAACTGAACCACGGCGACCTTTTCGGGAGCGATGCCGGATTCGCTCAGGATCACACGGAGCAGCGTCACATTGACTTGCGTTGTTCCGACCACGCCGAGGCGGCGTCCCGCCAGGTCCTCGAGACTCTTGACCTTGGGCACCGGTGTCTTTTTGGAGCCTTTGGCCGGCAGGCCGGAGGGCGCCCAGAGCACGACCATATTCTTGCGCAGGATTGCAACCGACTGGGCATCGGGCGGCATGTCGAGGTCGCCACGCGCCACCGCAAGGTCGGCTTTATTGGCGCCCAATAGCGCCAGACTCTCGGTCGCGCTGTCGGTCGAAATCACCGTGAGCCGGACCGGATTTTGCTGCCGGGCGAAGGTCTGCGCCAGCGCCTGGATCAATTTTTGATCGTCGCTGCCGCTGGGACCGACGGCAATACGCAGCACCTCCGGCCGCAAGGCGAAGTAGAGCGCGCCGGCCGCCGCGATGAAAACAAAGATGCCAGCAAACAGGATGAAAAACGAAATGCGCCGGCGTTTCTGACGCGCTCCGTCCGGCTCCTGGGTTTTGTAAGGTGAAGCCATGAATCTTTTTTGGCGATCCTGTGGATGGGCTCCGCGGCGGTCCATCCGCCCGGTCGTTCCGGCCACGGCCGCGCTTTTGGCCGGGCAGCCGTAATAGTCGTCAGCCGGCCTGTTGTCACTTGTCCTTAGCAGTCAATGCCGTTTCTTTTACCTACTGTACGCCAATCGCGGATGCTTTTTCGGGTGATCTTGGTAAGACCTTCGTTAAAATCATCGTCATCGAACAATTTACCGGCGCTGGCGGAATGCGCGGCTGCCATTGCGGGGATTTGACCGGCCAGGATCGCCAGATTTAGCAGCGTTATCGTTACCGCCAGAACCGATAGCAAAACCGCCCACTTTCCGGACATTCGCGGCCTCCCGGATGTCGCTCCCTGGCGGGCTCGGCCCAGGATCGACACAGGAACGGACGGCCTGGATCAAGGGACGGAACCGGGAATTGTTCCTGTGCGGCGGGTGCCCCATGCGGGCGAACCGAGGCAGCTTGGTGTCGTTTCGCGGAGGAGTAAACAATACTTCGGGGACGCCGTTGCCGAAATGTGCTAATTCCAAATTTAGATCTGGAGGAAGACGAAATGACTGAACCCAAGCTGGAGGTCCCGGCCGAATTGCGCGACCTGGTCGAGAAGACCATCGATCAGACCGAACGGGCGTTCGGGATGTTTTTCGATGCCGCGAACAAATCGGTGGCGACGATGCCAAGCCCTGGAACGGAAATCTCCAAACAGGCGCTGACCTTCACGGAGCAGAATATGAAGGCTGCGTTCGAACACGCGCGCAGGCTGGTCCACGCCACCGATCTGCAGCAGGCCATGCAGATTCAATCGGAGTTCTTGCGCAGCCAGTTTACCAACGCCGGCGAACATATGCGGCAGATCACCGGCAACGTGATGTCCGCCGCAAAGGATGCGACGAAACGTAAGCCTTAATGCCGCGTTTATGACGCGCGTGCAAATTAACGCGACGCAATTTTCGTTTCATTGCCTTATCTTCTTGGTGTGATACAAGCGCGCTTCTTACGAAGAGGAGCCGACATGGCCAAGAAGAAAAAATCAGTGAAGAAAGAATCAGTGAAGAAAAAGTCCGTCAGGCGCGCATGGACGACGGCAGACGTGCGCGAGTTGAAATCGCTGGCCAAGAAAAAGGTCGGTGTTTCCAAAATTTCCAAGGCATTGAAGCGAACTGTCGGCGCCACCGCCGTCAAGGCGCATCAGCTTGGGGTATCGCTAGACACGCGGGGATGAACGATCTTCTCATGGCGTTTTCGGGCGAAGTGGGCACCGGTTCGCGCGGAGAATACGCGTCAAATCAAAGGTTAGAGTCTCGGTTCTGATTCATCAGAACCGAGCGGGCTCCAAGGCCCGCGCAGCACCCCGGCAATTCCCCGGGGTCAAGGCTCTTTCTTTTGCCCTGACATTTCCACCACCTTGCGCCAGCGGTCAGTTTCGACCGCGAGCATGGCGGCGAACTGTTTGGCGTCGCCGGTAATGGGAATGGCGCCGAGCTCGGCGATCCGCTGCTTGATGGCGGGGTCGGCGAGCGCCGTATTGATTTCCTTGTTCAGGAGATCGACGATTTCGGTCGGCGTGTTATGCGGGGCGCCGACGCCGTAGAATGAGCTGGTTTCATATCCCGGCAGCGTATCCGATATCGGCGGCACGTCCGGCAGGATCTCCGAGCGCTCCCTGGTGGTCACGCCGAGCGCGCGCAGCTTTCCGGTCCGCACGAATTCGAACGAGGACGTAACGTTGTCGAACATGCCCTGGATATGGCCGGACATCACGTCGGTCAGGCCGGGCGACGATCCGCGATAGGGCACATGGGTGAATTGAATCCCGGCCATCGCCTTGAACAGCTCGCCGGAAAGGTGAAGCGAGGTCCCGACACCGGATGAGGCGATGCTGAGCGTGCCCGGATGGGCTTTGGCGTAGGCGATGAACTCTGCGACGTCATGGATCGGAAGCTCGTTGCTGACTACCAGCACCAGCGGGATGCGGGCGACGCCGGCGACCGGCACGATGCCTTTTGCGAAGTCAAAGGTCAGGGTCGGATCGAACGAGGCGTTGATGGCGTTGGCGGTGCTTGTCAGCAGCAGCGTATAGCCGTCGGCCGGTGAGTTGATCACGAACTGGGTGCCGATATTGCTGCCGGCGCCGGGCTTGTTCTCGACGACGAACGGCTGACCCAGATGGTCCGACAGATATTGGCAGATCAGGCGGGACAGCACGTCGGTCGCGCCGCCTGCGGTGTAGGGCACCACCCATCGCACCGGCTGCACCGGATAGGAAGGGACGGCTTTCGCCGATGTCATCCATCCCGGAGCGACCAACGCGGTCGCGGCGCCGGCCGTCGACTGAAACAAAGCTCGCCTGCTGATCATCGCGGCCTCCGATGGTTGATCGGGAAAATATTGCAGAGATCCCGCTGAAGCGCACGAGGTTCTCGCCGCCGTGGTAAAAAATCGCGTGCGCCGCAGCCTTTAAAACCCGTGAATAAAGCGATCGCCGGTGAATTAGGCAGTAAGCGCATCGAATGACCTGAAACGCGCCGGGTGGGGTGATCAGAGCGCGTGCATCCAGCGCCGAGTTTGTGCTGCCGCCATGGTTATCGTTGATGCCTGTGTCCTGGTTTTTTCGAGGGCTTATCGTCGTCTGACGCGGCGCGAGTAAATTTCACGGCCCAATTTCACGGCCCAATTGGCAAAGGAAAATGAGACGCTAACCGTAATTCTACGGGCCGAAAGTTAACTTCGGCTAAGAAACTCGCTGGTAACCTCTTGTTCGTTCGCGGTCCGACTTCGCTGGACGGCTATTCATGAATTGAGAGGGTCGTCATGTCGTTGCTCGCGCGCGTCAAGATCATTACCAAAATGCTCGCCGTCATCCTGTTGCTCGGAGCGGTCGCGCTCGGCACCAGCTGGCTCGGCATCAGTGCGATGAGCGCGATGAACGAAGATGCGGAAACGATGAATTCCGCGGCCAAACGCGCGCTCGAAGCCGCGCGGGCCAGCACCAGCGTCATCAGCCTCAACGGCGCCGAATTCCAGGTCGCGCTCGATCCGCGTCCGGAAAACCGCGCGGCCGTGCACAAGACCGTCGACGAGCAATTGAAACTGTTCAAGCAACGATTCGAGGATTTTGGACAGACCCGCGACGAGAAAACCCGGGCGATGTTGCCCTCGATCAGGGACACGATGGCGGCCTACGAGAAGAGCCTCGAAAATACGCTGCGGCTGGCCGACGAAACCAAAGGTGTCGAACTGACCGAGCAGGTGGAACGGTTGCGTGCGTCGGCGATGAGCAGTCAGACCACGGCCGTTAAGCTGCGCGCCAATATGAGAACGGTGGTCGAGCAACTGGACGACCGGGTCAATGCATTCGCCAGACACGCTTCGGACGAATATCAGAAGACCTCGCGCCAACTGATGCTGGTTGCCGCCGTTGGCATCTTGTTTGGCATGCTCGCCGGTTGCCTGATCGGTCAATTCGAAATTGTTAAGCCGATCAATTTGCTCAAGGCTGTCATGGAGGCCTTTGCGCGCAATGATCTTCAGGCCGAAATTCCCGGCGTCGAACGTCGCGATGAACTCGGCGACATGGCGCGGACGGTCGAGGTTTTCAAAACCAACGCGCTTGCGGTTGAGCGGATGCGCGCAGAGCAGCAGGCTGCCGAAAAGCGCGGCGCCGAGCAGCGCAAGGCGGATATGCACCAGCTCGCCGACGCTTTTGAAGGGGCGGTTGGTGAGATCATCAAAACCGTCTCGTCGGCTTCGACCGAGCTCGAGGCTTCGGCGAGCGCACTGACCGCGACCGCCGAACGCGCCCACGAAGTCACCACGACGGTTGCGGCCGCTTCGGAAGAGGCCTCCACCAACGTGCAGTCGGTGGCATCCGCGACCGAAGAGATGGCATCGTCCGTCAACGAGATCAGCCGGCAGGTCCAGGCATCGGCACGGATGGCCAGCGAGGCCGTCGATCAGGCGCGCCGGACCAATGACCGCGTCAGCGAGTTGTCGAAGGCCGCTTCTCGCATCGGCGATGTGGTCGAACTGATCAACACCATCGCAGGACAGACCAATCTGCTGGCGCTGAACGCCACCATCGAGGCGGCACGCGCCGGCGAAGCCGGCCGCGGCTTCGCGGTCGTGGCGTCCGAGGTGAAGGCACTGGCTGAGCAGACCGCGAAAGCCACCGGCGAGATCGGCCAGCAGATTACCGGCATCCAGGCCGCGACCCAGGAATCGGTCGGCGCGATCAAGGAAATCAGCGGCACCATCGAAAAACTGTCGGAAATATCCTCGACCATTGCCGCGGCGGTGGAAGAGCAGGGCGCCGCGACCCAGGAGATTTCCCGCAACGTGCAGCAGGCGGCGCAAGGCACCCAGCAGGTCTCCTCCAACATCACCGACGTGCAGCGGGGCGCCGGTGAGACCGGTTCGGCCTCCTCGCAAGTGCTCTCGGCGGCGCAGTCGCTTTCCCGCGACAGCAACCGTCTCAGGCATGAGGTCGGCGAGTTCTTGAATACCGTGCGCGCTGCCTGAGCTTGTGAGTGCCGGCAGCACCGCCGCGGCCGCCGCCAGATCCAGAAATTGTCGACGGGAAAGCGCCATACGAATCCCTGCTGCGAGCAAAGGCTATCGCGCCGGTTGCGCGGCTGAAAGGCGAGCCGGCTCGGGGCACGCGTTCAGTGGGGCAGCGTGTTTCGCTTGATGCTCGCTTCGACGGCCAGCACGCGTTGCGCTTGATAGACGATCGGGTAGTCGATGAATTGGCCGTCGAGCTGAATGGCCGACGATTGCGCGGCCTCCGCGGCTTTGAAGGCGTCCACGACCCGTTGCGCCCAGGCGACCTGTTCGGCCGAGGGACTGAAGGCGGCGTTGACGACGGCGACCTGATCGGGATGGATGCAGAGCTTGCCTTGAAAACCCATGCCGCGGGCGCGGTGGGCCGAGGCGGTCAGCCCTTCCGCGTCCCGCATATCGATCCACACCGTGTCGATCGGTGCTGCCAGGCCGTTGGCGCGCGAGGCCAGCACCAGCGAACTGCGGTAATGCATCAGCTCGCTCTCATCGCGCGACCACCTGATGTCCATATCGAGCGTGAAGTCGCCCGCGCCAAAGGCCAGTCGCTTCGCGCGCGTTCCTGCCGATGCGATTGCGGCGACCTCAGCAAAGCCCTTGCCGGTTTCCAAAATGGGCAACAGATCGATCGTCCCCTTGGCCAGTCCCTTCTCGCGTTCGATCTGGGTGATCAGCCAATCGGCGGTGCATAGCTCCTGCGCGCTTTCGACCTTTGGCAATACGATCCCATCAATGCCAGGGCCGACGACCGAGACGATGTCACCGTAACCAAAATCGCTCGAGAGCGGATTGACCCGCACATATCCGATGCAGGAGCGCGGGCTGGCCATCGCGGACACGACCGACTGGCGTGTCGCGATTTTTTCGCTGACGGGGCAGGCGTCCTCGAGATCGAGGATCACCGCATCGGCATCGAGCGTCAGGGCCTTTTCGCTGCGCCGCGCATGATTTCCCGGCGCGAACAGCAGCGATCTGAGCGGCCTCATGCCCGTTTCCTTTCGGTGGGCTACCGGCGATACCCGCAAGGTTTTGCGGAAGCTCGCCAACTATAGCTGCGAAGCGGCTCCGGCTTCCTTTCCGATAGCCGGTTCGGTGGAGCCAGACTTGGCCCGCGCGATCATCGCTTCCGAGAGCACCTCCAACGGCATCCTCTTGGTTTCGATGCCGAGAGCGATCACAACGATGACCTGAAGCAAAAGCAGCCCGACAACATAGGCCAACACGCCGATCAAACCGGCGAGGCCGTAAAGCAGCGTCGTAATCTGTGGCGTCAGGATCGTCATGAAGCGACCGAGGGTATTGCAGAATCCGGCCCCTCGCATCCGGATCACGGTTGGAAACAGCTCCGGGACATACATGCTCCAGGCCACCGCAACGAGCACGTAAACGGCGGCGACCAGAATGAATCCGGTCAGCATCACGAAGGTCGGATCGGAGAGTTGCGGATAGATTGCGCCGGCAACGATGGCGACAAACGAAAACACCACGATGCAGGGTTTACGTCCGATCTTGTCGGCCAGCGCCATCCCGATCAGCGCGCCGACGGGAGCGCCGAAACTCATCAGCGTGATGTAATTCAGCGATGTGATGATGGTGAAGCCCTGCCGAACCATGAACGACGGCAGAAAGGCGATGAAGCCATAGATGGCGGTGTTGAGGGCGATCAGGATCACGCTGCCGGTGATGGTCCGCGCCAGCATTTCGCGCGAAAACAGGTCGCTCAGGCGGCCGACCGCGTTGACGGAGCTCTGATCCAGCACATTCGGTGCTTCCGGTAGTTTCCGGCCGGTCGATCGTTCGACCTCCGCCTCGATCTCTCCCATGATCCGTTCGGCTTCGGCGGGCTGTCCGTTGGCCTCGAGCCAGCGCGGCGATTCCGGCATGCGCTTGCGCAGATACCAGACCACCAGCGCGCCGATGCCCACGATCACGAACATCCAGCGCCAGCCATAGGAAGGGATGATCAGGCGGCCGACCAGCGCGGAAATAAACAGGGAGCTGTTGGTCACGGTGGCGAGCCCCGCGCCCCATCTGCCGCGGCTGGCCGGAGGCATCAGCTCCGAGATCGCGACATAGCCGACGACGATCTCCGCGCCGAGGCCGATGCCCATGACGAAACGGGCTGCGATCAGCCAGTTCATCGAAGGAGCCGCAGCGCCCGCCAGCGAGGCAAGACCGAATATCAGCAGATTGACCTGATAGGAAAAGCGCCGGCCGTAACGGTCTCCGGTGATGCCGGCGAGCCAGGCACCGATCACCATGCCGGCAAATGTCGCGGACACGAAGTTGGCGTTTTGGCCCGGCGTCGACCACCCCGTGCCGATCAGCGCCGCGAGAACCGCGGCTTGCAGGTAGATCTCGAACGCATCGAGGAACATGCCTCCGCCGATCAGCCCGAGAATGCGATAGTGGAAACGTGACGCCGGCAGCCGGTCGAGCCGCGCGCCTGCATTGACGGTCAGCATTATCTTCCTCCCGAAGCTGTGATATTTTATTTTTTATAATGTATATCAAAATCTGTCCGGACAGATCCATTAGACTTGCGGCGGGTTGCCGTCAAGGCGTGGAGCCGGGCCGATGCCGAAACGGAGCGATATGAGGAGATCGAAGAAGAGGCCGCCTGCCGCGGCAGAGCGGTCAGCGAAGCCGGCCGATACCGCCAAGGAGCCGCTTTATCTGAAGCTGGTGCAGGCGATTAAGCAGGAGATCAAAAACGGCCGGGCGCCGATCGGCTCGCTGCTTCCGTCCGAGGTCGAACTCAGCCGCCATCATGCGGTCAGCCGCCACACCGTTCGCGAGGCGCTTCGTCATTTGCGGGCGGAGGGACTGGTTGCGCCGCGCAAGGGGGCGGGAACGACAGTCGTCAATTCAGCGGCGAGCAATCCCTATGTTCACGAAGTCGCCTCGATCGAACAACTGGTTCAGTACGCGACCGGCACGCAGTACGAGGTCGGCACCAGCAAGCTCGTTCGCGCCGATACGGAGCTGGCCAGCAGGCTCGGCTGCGCGGAAGGCGAGGAATGGATGCGCATCGAGGGACTTCGCTATGCGCCGGGTCAGACCGCTCCGATCTGCTGGACCGAAGTCTATATCCACGCCGACTACACCAATGTCCTGCGCATGATCGGACGCCGCTCGGGGCCGATCTATGCCTGGATCGAGGACATGCATGGCGAGCACATCAATGAGATCGAGCAGGTTCTTTCCGCGCGCGATGTGCCGGGCGGCATCAGCAAGAAGCTCGGCGTCAAAGCCGGCAGCATGGGTATCGAGCTGCGCCGCACCTATCGCCTCGACACCGGAAAGATCGCCGAGATCGCGTTCAACCTTCATCCGGCGCATCGCTTTCGTTATGCGATGACGCTTCGCCGCAATCAGGGCGGGTGATCGTTCGTCCGGCGCGACGCTCGCCAGTACGAAGCCGTATCTGTTCGATCTGTCCGAACAAATCGCCTTGACAGCTCCCGAGGTGGCGTTTACCTGTCCGGACAGGTTGTGTTAGGTCGCGGCCGTTGCCGGAGGAGGTTTCGCCATGAACGAACTATCGCCGATCCGCAATTTCGATCTGGCCGACGAGACGCTGCTGCTCGACACCATCGATCGCTGGCTGGAGAAGGAAGTTCGTCCGGTCGTGAAAGATCACGACCATGACGACCGCTGGCCTGCCGAAATCGTCGAGCAGATGCGGGAGTTCGGATTGTTCGGCGCGACTGTCAGTCCGGAATACGGAGGATTGGGGCTTCCGGCCGTCACCTATGCGCGCATCGTGATGCGGATATCGAGCGTATGGATGGCGATCACCGGCATCTTCAATTCGCACCTCATGCTCGCGCTGGCGATCGAGAAATTCGGAACGCCAGAGCAGAAGCGGACCTGGCTGCCGAAGCTCGCGTCCGGGGAAATCCGCGGCGGGCTGGCGTTGACCGAGCCGGACGCCGGAACCGATCTGCAGGGAATTCGGATGACGGCCCGTCGCGATGGCGACTCCTACGTCATCAACGGCACGAAAACGTGGATCTCGAACGGCATCCAGGGCTCGGTGTTCGCACTTCTGGTCAAAACGAATCCCGCAGCCGAACCGCGATACAAGGGCATGAGCCTGTTCATCGCGCCGAAGGGGCCCGGCTTCACCACGGGAAAGAAGCTCGAGAAGCTCGGTTACAAGTCGATCGATTCAGCCGAAATGGTATTCGATAACTATCGCGTTCCGGGCGATCACCTCATTGGCGGCGAAGAAGGGCGGGGCTTTCTGCAGGCGACCGGCGGCTTGGAACTCGGACGCATCAACGTGGCCGCGCGCGGCGTCGGCATCGCCGAGGGAGCGCTTGCCCTCTCCACCGAATATGCGCAGATCCGCAAGACCTTTGGAAAGCCGATCGCGGAGCATCAGGCGATCCAGCTCAAGCTGGGCGAGATGGCCACGCGTGCCCGCGCGGCGCGGCTGTTGACGCTCGATGCTGCCGCCGCGTTCGACCGCGGCGAGCGCTGCGACCTTGAAGCCGGAATGGCCAAATATTTCGCTTCCGAGGCGGCGCTGGAAAACAGCACCGAAGGCCTGCGGATCCACGGCGCCTACGGTTACTCGAAGGAATACGACATCGAGCGCCTCTACAGGGATGCGCCGCTCACCTGCATCGGCGAGGGCACCAATGAGATGCAACGCATGATCATTGCGAAGCAGTGGATCAAGAGGAACAAAGTGACATGAAACCACTCGAAGGTCTGCGCATCCTCGCGATCGAACAGTTCGGTGCGGGTCCTTACGGGACGACGTTTCTCTCCGATCTCGGCGCCGAAGTCATCAAGATCGAAAATGCCGGCAGCGGCGGCGATCCCGCGCGCTATACCGGACCTCGGCTGCTAGGCGCGGCCGACAGCGAATATTTTCAAAGCTGGAACGCCGGCAAGCACAGCATCACGCTCGATCTGAAGTCGCCGGCGGGGCGGGAAGCGCTCGAGGCGCTGGTCGCCGAATCCGATGCTGTGGTGAATAATCTGCGCGGCGACCTGCCCGAGGCGCTCGGCATCGACTACGCAAGCCTGCAGTCGCTCAATCCCGCGATCGTCTGCCTGCATATTTCTGCGTATGGACGCGACAACGAACGCAAGGCCTGGCCCGGCTACGACTATCTGATGCAGGCCGAGGCCGGGTTGATGAGCATCACGGGCGAGCCGAACAGCCCGCCGTGCCGGTTCGGCCCGTCGATCGTCGACTACATGACCGGCATGGTCGGAATGGTCGGGCTACTGTCGTGCCTGATGCGGGCGCGTCAGACCGGGAAAGGATGCGACGTCGACACCTGCCTGTTCGACGTGGCGCTGCATCAACTCGGCTACACCGCGACGTGGTTCCTGAACAATGGCGACGTTACCGAACGGATGCCCCGCAGCTCGCATTTTTCGGTCGCTCCGGTTCAGACCTTTCCCACCGCGGACGGCTGGGTGTTCGTGATGTGCATGACGGAAAAATTCTGGACCAATCTCACCGCCGTTTTGCAGCGGAACGACCTCTCGCGAGATCCGCGTTTTGCTTCGCCGGAAGCCCGCAGACTGAATCGCGAAGCGCTGAGTGCAGAACTGGACCAGGAATTCCGCAAAGCGACGACGGAAGAGTGGCTGAAGCGCCTCTCCGGCAAGCTGCCTGTCGGCCCGGTCTATAGTTTGCCGGAGGCGCTGGAAAATCCCTTTGTCGAGCGGACCGGCATGATCCGCACCGTGGCCCATCCGGCGAATCCGGAGTTGAAGCTGCTGTCGAATCCGCTCAAGGTCGACGGGACACGACCGAGTTCTCCGGTGTGCGCCTCGCTCGGAGCCGATAACGCGACTTTTCTGAAGACACGGGAATATGCGGCTGTCGAAAGGTAATGCCGCATGAAGCTCGAAGGCATCCGCGTCGTCGATCTCTCGTCGTTCCTGCCCGGGCCCTATCTGACCCTGGCCATGGCCGATCACGGCGCCGAGGTCATCAAGGTCGAAGCGCCCGGCGGCGATCATGGCCGATCGATCGGACGGTTGGACGGGGACAGCACCGTTTTCTTTCGCAACGTCAATCGCGGCAAGAAGAGCGTCGTCCTTGACCTGAAGCAGGACGGTCACCGCGAAGCGCTGCTCAGGCTTTGCGAAACGGCCGACGTCTTCGTCGAGAGTTTCCGTCCCGGCGTCGTGACCCGTCTTGGCGTGGATTACGAGCGGGTGAAAGCCCGCAATCCCGGCATCGTTTATTGTTCGATCAGCGCGTTCGGTCAACATGGCCCGTATGTTCAGCGGCCGGCCCACGACCTCGCCGTGGAAGCGATGAGCGGCGCGCTCAGCATCACGCTCGGTAACGATGATGTACCGGCCATTCCGGGCATTCCGGCGGCGGACATTCTATCCGGCTTGCAAGGTCTCTCGGCGGTGCTGATGGCGCTGCTGAGGCGCACGCAAATCGGTCTTGGCGACTACATCGACATCTCGATGCACGACTCGATGGTGTCGGCTTGCGTGAACGTTCTGGGGCCAGCGATCGCGGAAGGGCGGCAGCAGTTTGCCAAGCACGAACGAACCACCGGCGGATCAGCGTTTTATCGCATCTATCGCACCGCGGACGGCCGCTATCTGACCCTGGCGGGACAGGAAGAAAAATTCGTCCGCAATCTGCTCAATGGCCTGGGGCGTGCGGATCTCATCGATCTCTGTCTGCAAGGCCCGGGACTGCATCAGGCGCCGGTGATCGCCTATTTCGAACAATTGTTTCGCGGCAAGCCGCTCGCTTACTGGACCGAATGGCTGTTGAAGCTGGATGTCTGCTTTGGACCGGTGCAGACCTTTCCGGAGGTGCTGGCCGACCCGCACCTCCAGGCGCGCGGGATGGTGGTGACCGACGGTGAGGGGCGAAAGCATATTGCGTCGCCCATTCATTTTGCGAGCGAACCGGCGCAGATCAGCTTGCGGACACCAGGTCTGGGGCAGGACACCGAGGCCGTGGTCGGCGCGGTAAACGCACCCGGACAACGCGTCAAATAAGATAGCGCGACGAAGGAGAACGATGATGGTTGCGACGATGAAAAATGTCGGCGGGCGCCGATTACGCGAAAGCTATGGCCGCTACTACGAGGATTTCGAGATCGGCGACATCTACGAACATCGGCCCGGCCGCACCATTTCGGAAACGGACAATACCTGGTTTACGCTGCTGACGATGAATCAGCATCCGCTGCATTTTGACGCAGCCTATGCGGCCAAGTCGGAATTCGGCCGGCCGCTGGTCAACAGTTGCCTGACGCTCTCGATCGTCGTTGGCATGAGCGTCAGCGACATCAGCCAAAAGGCCATCGGCAATCTCGGCTGGAACGATATCAAGCTCACCGCTCCCGTGTTCGTGGGAGACACTATTTATGCGGAGTCGGAAGTCCTGAACAAACGGGAATCGGCCAAACGGCCCACGCAAGGCGTTGTCTCGGTCAGGACACTCGGCAAGAAATCCGATGGAACGCAGTTCATGTCGTTCGAGCGGACTGTTCTTGTTCCCAAACGAGGACATGCCGTCGACGACAGTTCGGATTATTGAGGCGCGCCTTCAGGGCGAGACGGGCGATCCTTTCGGCAGCGCGATGCCCTTTTCGCCTGCGATCCTGCGCAACAGGTCGGGACGATCAGAGATGATCCCATCCACGCCCGTGTCGATCATGCGCGCGATGTCCTCGGGCTTGTTGACGGTCCAGACCACGACCGCAAGTCCAAGACGGTGGGACTCGGAGATCAGATCCGGATCGACGTCACCGAAATAGGGTGACCAGATCGCACCACCCGCCGCCTTGATCGTGCGCGGCAGTGACTTGCCGTACTCGCCGGGGTTAAAACCCGCGGTCCATTCTGTGGCTTTGTCCAATGAGATCGTCGCGCCCAATCCCTTCTGCTGGGTCAGATAAACTGTCGGGATTGAAGGAGCCTGTTGTTGCACCAGTTGCAGCGTTCGCCAGTCGAACGATTGAACCATGACACGGTCGCTGAATTTATCGGCCGCGAGAAGATCGAGCAGCAGCGTGACGAAGCGCTGCGGGTCGGGGGATTCGTCGGGGTGATTGGGGTCGATCTTGGTCTCGATGTTGAGGCGCACGCGGTCATCGCCGGATTTGCGCACGAGCGCGAAGACTTCGCTCAATTTGGGTATCGGCGTTCCCGGCACCGCGTGCTGATCCGGAAATTGCGCCGCATAGGCGCTGCCCGGCCGGATCTGGCCGACGTCGTATTTTCTGACCTCGTCGAACCGCAAGCGAATAAAAGGCGTGCCGGGCGGCGTGACATAGATGCCGTCGGCGTTGCGGGCGAGGTCCGGATTTAACTTGCGCTCATGCGAAACGATGACCACCCCATCCTGGGTGACGCCGATATCCAGTTCCAGCGTGTTCACGCCCATCGAAAGCGCGTTGGCAAAGGATTGCAGCGTGTTCTCGGGAAACAGCGCCCGTCCGCCGCGATGGGCCTCGATATCGAACGTCGCATGATCGAAAGCCATGGCTTCCCCGTTGAACAAAAAACAAAAGGCGATAGCCGCCATCAGGGACGGACTCAGGAATGGGCGCAAGAACGGGCCAATGACGACCAAAACCGGCTTCATGACTGGTTTCCTGGCTGGTTTCCCCCGGCGCGGATTCGCGGCATGCTATCAGCTTGGCGCTTGGGCATGGAACGATTCTACCGCCGCGGTTTATCAGCATGCGGCTCGAATTCAGCAAACCAATTGACGGGGTGGGACCGATGGCAAATCAATCTTCGCACGCTGCCGCGATCGAGCCGCAGCGGCCGGCGCTTTTCGCTCGCGCCACGCTCGCCGTGACCATCGGCAATATGCTCGAATTCTACGATTTCATCACCTACAGTTTCTTCGCCATCCAGATCGGCCACACCTTCTTTCCCTCGCAAGGGCAATTCGGCAGCCTGATGCTGTCGCTGGCGACCTTTGGCGCAGGCTTCATCACGCGGCCGATCGGCGGCATCGTGATCGGGTCTTATTCTGACCGGGCAGGCCGCAGGCCGGCGATGATCCTGAGCTTCGCGATGATGGGCTGCGCGATCATCACGCTGGCGCTGACGCCGTCCTACGAGTCGATCGGCATCGCGGCGCCGATCATCGCCATCGCCGCACGCATGGTGCAGGGATTTTCGCTCGGCGGCGAGGTCGGGCCGACCACCGCCTATCTGATGGAATCTGCCGCCCCCGGCAGGCGAGGTTTTGCGGTGTCGTGGCAACCGGCGAGCCAGCAGATTGCGGCGACCGCGGGCGCGCTCGTCGGCGTGGTGCTGTCGAAGCTGATGAGCGAGGCGGATCTCACATTGTACGGCTGGCGCATTGCCTTTCTGCTCGGCGCGGTCTGCCTGCCGTTCGGACTATATCTGCGCGCCACGCTGCCGGAGACGGTTGACCTGAGCAAGGTGACCGAAAAGAAAACCGGCAGGCGTTTCGTCGTCATACGCGACAACGCGCGCATCATCGTGCTCGGCCTGTTCATCCTGGCGAGCGGCACCATCGCCACCTACGTCACCCAATACATGACCACCTATGCCGAGAACACGCTGCACGTGGCGACCGATCTGGCCTTCGCCACATCGGTCGTCAGCAATGGCCTCGGCATCGCCGGCGCGCTCCTTGGCGGCTGGCTCGCCGATCGCATCGGACGATGGCCGGTCATGGTGTGGCCGCAGCTTGTGACGCTGTTGCTGACCTATCCGATCTTTCTGTGGATCGTGGAAACCAAGAGCGCGATGTCATTGCTGGGCGGTTTCGGCTTCCTGTCGCTGGTCGGCAGCCTCCCTTACAGCGCATTCTATGTCGCGCTCACCGAAGGCTTGCCCCAGAACATCCGCGGCGGCGCCTTTGCCACCATCTACGCGGTTGCGATCGCGACCTTCGGCGGAACCGCGCAACTGGTCGTCACCTGGCTGCTTCATGTCACCGGCAACGCGCTGGCGCCGGCCTGGTACATGCTGTTTGC
This sequence comes from Bradyrhizobium canariense, assembly GCF_900105125.1. Taxonomy (NCBI): domain Bacteria; kingdom Pseudomonadati; phylum Pseudomonadota; class Alphaproteobacteria; order Hyphomicrobiales; family Nitrobacteraceae; genus Bradyrhizobium; species Bradyrhizobium canariense. Next base: position 7,756,652 of record NZ_LT629750.1, read on the forward strand.
CAGCGCGGTGGGACTCGCCGCCATGACGATGATGCGGGAAACCCTGCCTGCAAGCCGATCTTAACTCTGTCGATTAACGGATTTGCATTTAACGAATTGGATTAACCCCTGATCGGAGCCGCGCGGCTATAACCTTGGCATCGGTCCACGGGCATTCGGCCATGAACGCAGAAATCATCGAGCGATCGACGGACATCCGGTTGCGGCAGGGCAAACCGTCAGCCGCCAAGAGTTGGCTGAAAGCGATCGAGCTGACGTCCCGTATCGAAGCCGATCCGCACCGGTTGTTTTCAGACATTGTCGCGGAACACGCCGCGCGGCAGCCGGATCGTCCGGCCCTGATATCGGAAGCGGAGACGTTGAGTTACGCCGAGCTCACCGATCGGATCAACCGCTATGCGCGCTGGGCGCTGCAGGCGGGCATCAAGACCGGCGATACCGTTTGTCTCTTCATGTCAAGCCGGCCGGATTATGTCGCGGCGTGGCTCGGCATCACCAGCGTCGGCGGCGTTGCCGCGCTGATCAATACCAAGCTGATCGGGTTGTCGCTGTCGCATTGCATCAATGTCGCGGAAGCCGATCACGTCATCCTTGCCGCGGATCTCGCCGTGACCTTCGAGACGGCGGTGCCGTATCTGAATCGCATGCCGAAAATCTGGTTCCATGGCGAAGGCATCGATGCCGGCGACATCAACGAAGCGCTGGCTGAAGGCGAAGCGCTGGACGAGATCCTCGACCAAATGGACGGTAGCCCCCTGACACCGGATGAGCGCTGCGCGGTCACCATCAGTGATCGTGCGCTGTTGATCTATACGTCGGGCACCACCGGACTGCCAAAGGCTGCCAGCATCAGCCACCGCCGCATCCTCAACTGGGGCGGCTGGTTTGCGGGACTGACCGGCGCGTCGCCTGAGGATCGCCTGTACGATTGCCTGCCGCTGTTCCACAGCGTTGGCGGCATCGTCGCGCCCTGCAGCATGCTGAGCGCGGGCGCCTCCGTCGTGCTGTCGGACAAATTCTCGGTGAACCAGTTCTGGCGCGACATCGTGCGCTGGGATTGCACGCTGTTCCAATATATCGGTGAGCTCTGCCGCTATTTATTGAAAGCACCCGCGTCTGAATTCGAAACCAGACACAGGCTGCGGCTGGCCTGCGGCAACGGGTTGCGAGGCGATATCTGGGAGACCTTTCAGGCGCGCTTTGCGATTCCCCGCATCCTTGAGTTCTACGCCGCGACCGAAGGCAACTTCTCGCTCTACAATGTCGAGGGCAAGCCCGGCGCGATCGGCCGGATTCCGCCGCTGCTGGCGCATCGTTTTCCGGCGGCGATCGTTCGTGTCGATGCCGAGCTTGGAATTCCCGCTCGCACTGAAGAAGGCCTCTGCATTCCCTGCGCCCGCGGCGAGGTCGGCGAAGCCGTGGGGCGGATCGGAACGGCTGATGAGGGTGGCGGCCGCTTCGAAGGCTACACGGATGCGGCGCAAACCGAAAAGAAGGTGCTGCGCGATGTGCTGGCCAAAGGCGATGCCTGGTTTCGCACCGGCGATCTGATGCGGCTCGACGAGCAGGGTTATTTTTACTTTGTCGATCGGATTGGCGATACCTTCCGCTGGAAGGGCGAGAACGTTGCGACGTCGGAGGTGAACGAAGCCGTCGCGGATTGCCCTGGAGTTGCCGAGGCCACGACCTACGGCGTCGAAATTCCCGGCGCCGATGGCCGCGCCGGCATGGTCGCGATCGTCGTCGATTCGAGCTTCGATCTCGGCGAATTCGCCGGCCATTTGTCGCGACGGCTACCGGTCTACGCGTGTCCGGTGATGATCCGGATTTGCTCGGCGCTGGATACGACCGAGACCTTCAAGCAGAAGAAACAGGAATTGATGCGGGAGGGATTCGATCCGCATCTGGTGACGGATCCGTTGTTCTTCAGGGAACCGAAATCCGGCGCCTATCGTCCGGTCGACGACGGCGCCTATGCGCGCATCCTGGATGGTTCGATCCGGCTATAAAGTATCGCCGGTCGGCGCAGGCCGCCGTGCCGTAGACGAAAATAAAGCATTCAGCCCCGGTAACGCAATGCGTCGACCAGCAGAGCAAAGGCCGGCGCGGGTTGTCTGCGACTTGGGCGACGACGGCATGCGGCCAGGCGATTACCGCACCGCCGGTCATTGCGATGAACTCGCGCCGCCTCGTCTAACCTCCGAAGGTTGGGGCTCGCGCCTTCGCGGACAAAATAGCAAACGCCGGACAGGCGGCGTGAGAGTTAGTTGCAGCGCGGAATGCTGCACGCTGCCAACGCTATGCTGATGGCGCCTACCGCGGTTTGCTGCTAAAGTACCTTTGAGTTCGCTCCCGCGCGTGCTCCGGTAATCGAAGCGGGAGGGAGGCATGTTCCTTTTTGGACGTAGTCGCTCAAGACGAGGCCTCGCATCAGCTCTGATCGGAGAGATCACAGCCGTGATAGACGGCATGGAGCGATTCGAAGAAGTTCGAAAACTCGAAGATATGGAGATCGGGGCCGAGCAAAATCTTGACCAACTCGGCGCTTTTATCATGCCGAGGTTCTCGGTTTACGAGTCAAATGCCGCCCGATTGGATTTGTTCGACGCTGCACTTGAACGACAGATCGTCTATTTCTTCACCAGCGCCGGTAGCCTTGCCGGGCATCTGCACGCGCTCGCGTTGACCAAAAAGGGATCAACGAAGTTGTGCAAACAGCACGCCATCGACGCGCAAAAAGAAATCAACGGCCTTTCGGAACTGGGCGACGATTTGCTGCGTGATTTGCGCAAACTCGTATCCAAAAGGCAGCCCGCGACAATATCCAGGGCTTGATCCAGGGTTTGATCCAACGCTTGACGACACGTCATGTACGCTGACGCATCGTCTTCGTGATGCGCGTCTTTTGAAGCGGGGCGCTTTGAGCTTGCCAGGACTCATTTACGCACTACAATTGACCGGGCTAGAGGGGATGGAGTCCCCCCGCAACCGCCGATGAGGCTGATGACTCCTACCGGACGCTTGGCGTCGGTAGGAGCTTGCACGAGTTCCCATGACACCAGGCAGTTAAGTTGTCCGCGCGGCCGGGAAGGCCGCGTAGGCGGGTTGCGTGCGTGGTGTTTTGAGGAGCCTTGTTTGCGAGCGCTGCTGACAAATCACGGTTTCACGATTTCCGTTTCCATCGCCGTCGCGATCACGGCGACGGTTGCGCCTGTATTCGAAGCCTCTCAACAGCTTGCCTCGCCCCCGCTGATCCTGGGCATCAAGACTACGGTGGCCGAACTTTCGTTCAGGTTCGGAGCACCGGCCGCAACCGCCGTGGCATCGATTCCATGTGCATCGGGAAGTGACGGCGCTGACGATCAGGAGAATTGCAGATGACCGGAGTTTGGGCACTTGCGGCGTTGTGGTTGGGTCTTGCGCTGATCGCGAGCCTGCTCTCGATCTGGTTTCGCATTTCCACCGCTTTATCGGAAATTGTTGTCGGGACAATCGCCCAATTGATCATCGGCGCCGCCATCGGATCGGCCGTATTGGGCACGGACGAGTCCTGGATAAAGTTTCTCTCCGGCATCGGCGCGATCGTTCTGACTTTCCTCGCTGGAGCGGAACTTGATCCGGTGGTTTTCAAATTGAAGTGGAAGGAAGCGGCTTCGGTGGGGCTTGCGAGCTTCCTTTTTCCGTTCCTGGGGTGTGCGGCGTCGGCTCGTTATTTGCTCGGATGGGAGGTCATGCCGAGCCTGCTTGCCGGCGTCGCGATGTCGACGACATCAGTCGCTGTCGTCTATGCGGTGATGATCGAGTTCGGTTTCAACACCACCGAATACGGCAAGACCATACTGGCAGCGTGTTTCGTGACCGACCTTGGCACTGTGGTGGCGCTCGGCCTGATCTTCGCTCCATTCACGATGAAAACACTGACCTTCCTCGGTACCGGCGTCGTGGTCTTTATTGTTCTGCCGTGGCTCACACCGCGTTTCTTCCGGCTATATGGAGGCAGGCCTTCGGAACTGGAGACCAAGTTTCTGCTCCTCTGCCTGCTGGGAATGGGCGCGTTGGCAAGCTGGGCCGACAGCGAGGCGGTGCTTCCCGCCTATCTCATAGGGATGGTGCTTGCAGGAACCGTCGGTAAGGATCACGCGCTTGTGCGGCGGCTGCGTACGTTAACGTTCGGGCTGTTGACGCCATTTTATTTTATTCGCGCTGGGTCGTTCGTTTCCATACCCGCTCTTGTCGCCGCGCCTTCCGCGTTCATCTTCTTTCTGGTGGTAAAGATTGCGACCAAAATAATTGGCGTCCATCCAGTGACGAAATTCTTCGGATCGCCGAACAAAGAGGCCATGTACACGACCCTCCTGATGTCGACAGGGCTGACATTCGGCACGATCTCCTCACTATTTGGTCTGTCACATGGAATCATTGACCAAAGCCAGTATTCAGCGCTTGTCGCAGCGGTGATCGCCAGCGCCGTTATCCCAACGGTGGTCGCCAATGCGCTCTATCTCCCGCGCCACCTCCTGCCAGAGACTGAGCCAGAGCAAGCGTCCGATGGCCGTCGGGAAGTAGCGCCGCTTCGAGCGGGCACACGAAAAGCCGAATGACAGGGAGCGATTCAGTGTTCAGTAGAATTTTACCCGCCAAATCACGGTTCGAAGTATGCCTTTCATGCTGGTTCCCTTCGGACCTGCGGCGACGTGCAACTTGAGTCCAACCGCTCGATGATTAATGAATTCACGTCCTAAATAGAGACGAAACGGCGAGCTTCGGTTTACCAAGCAGCGCAAAAGATCGCCGCCGGGCGGTGATATTTCACATTTGCGCTCTATGATGTCTTCTCAAGAACTTAACGAGAAGGCGAAGTAGTTCATGTCGGTAAGGTTAAGGATTATTTCGGCGATGCGGCAGGTCGCCGAGGAACAGAAGGTTACGCTGCCGCCGCTCGATGACGAGCTGTCACTTCACGAAACCGGCTTCGACTCGCTGGCCTTCGCGATCCTGGTGGCGCGGCTCGAAGACGATCTCGGCGTCGATCCGTTTACCATTTCGGAGGACGCCACCTTTCCTCTCACCATAGGCGACTTCATCCGGGCCTATGAAAATGTCCCCGCGTGAGATCTTTGCGCTTCGCGATTATCTCGGCCCGGATGTAGCGGGCCGGACGATTTCGGATGCGCGACAGGTGGTCTCGCTGACCAACAGCGTCGGCCGGACCTGCCTCGGCGACCGTCTCGGCGAACTCTCCGGGCGCTCCGTCATGCTTGCCGTGTCGGATCAGCTGATCTCGGCCATCGCGATGACTGAAATTGACGGCGTGGCGAAGCGAATGCTGTTGTGTCCGCCCGATCTCAATGCCGACCATTTCAAGACGTTGATGGAAGATGCCGGGATCGATGCCGTGGTGACCGATCATCCGGAGCGGTGGACGGACGTCGAAACAGGCATGGTCGTTGCGGCTCAGTCGCCGGTGGGCGCGGCGGCGCCGGTGCGAACCGAGCGCGCGACCGAATGGCTGATGCTGACATCGGGCACTTCGGGTGTACCGAAAATCGTCGGCCATACCCTGGAAGGACTGACCGGCGCGATTGTCGCCGATGGTCCGGCGCGCGGCGGCTCCGCGGTCTGGGCAACCTTCTATGACATCCGCCGTTACGGCGGCCTTCAGATTTTCCTGCGCGCCGTCATCGGCGGCGGCTCCATGGTGCTGTCGCAACCGGGCGAGCCGATCGGCGATCATGTCGCGCGCCTAAAAGCGCGCGGCGTGACGCATATTTCGGGTACGCCCTCGCATTGGCGCAAGCTGCTGATGAGCGGCTCGGCTGCAGATTTTTCACCGCGTTATGTTCGGCTGTCGGGCGAGATCGCCGACCAGGCCGTGCTGGACGGTTTGCGCGCGGCGTTTCCTGATGCCTCCATCGGTCACGCTTATGCATCGACCGAGGCCGGCGTCGGCTTCGCGGTCAATGATGGCCTTGAGGGCTTTCCCGCCAGCCTGATTGGCAACCGCAATGGCGTCGAAATGAAGATCGAGGACGGCTCGCTCCGGATCCGTTCGACGCGAACGGCGCATGCTTATATCGGACGGGGCGCCGCAGACCTCACCGATCGGGAAGGGTTCGTCGACACCGGCGACATGGTGGAATTGCGCGGCGACCGGTACCATTTCGTCGGCCGGCGCGGCGGTATCATCAATATCGGCGGCTTGAAGGTTCACCCCGAAGAGATCGAGGCGGTTATCAACCGGCAGCCGGAAGTGCGGATGTCGCGCGCCAAATCGCGCCGCAGCCCGATCACCGGCGCGATCGTGGTCGCGGATGTCATTCTGGCCGACGGTCAGGACGCCGCCCGGAGCGACGAAATTCGCGCCCGGATCCTGGCGGATTGCAAGGCATCATTGGCGCCGCACAAGGTGCCGGCCGTGATCAAGTTCGTTCAATCGCTCGATATCACGGCGGCCGGAAAGCTGGCGCGGCGCGATGCATAATATCCTGGTGACCGGAGGCAGCCGCGGCATCGGCCTTGCCATCTCGCGAAGGCTCGTTACCGCCGGCTATCATGTGATCGCGGTGGCGCGGCGCGAAAGCGACGAGCTGAAAAACGCAACGGAAGAGGCCGTCAGGCAAGGCCGTGGCGTTCTGCACTTCAAACCGTTCGATCTCAGCGATGTCGACGCCATTCCTTCCTTCGTGAAGGAGCTGCGCGACGAATTCGGCGCCATCTACGGCCTGGTCAATAACGCAGGTGTCGGCACCGAAGGGCTGCTCGCGACCATGCACAACAGCGAGATCGAGGCACTGCTTCGTCTCAATGTGCTTTCGCCGGTCATTCTCACCAAATATGTGGTGCGGCACATGATGGCGGATGGCGCCGGCCGCATCATCAACATGTCCTCGATCATCGCCAGCACGGGTTACAACGGCCTGTCGGTCTATGGCGCGACCAAGGCGGCGGCGACCGGCTTCACGCGTTCGCTGGCGCGCGAGGTCGGCAAGCTCGGCATCACCGTGAACGCGATCGCGCCCGGCTTCATCGATACCGAGTTGACGCAAAACCTCGCGGATGATCAGCGCAAGCGCATCGCAAGCCGCAGCGCGCTGCGCCGATTGCCGGAGTCCGACGACGTCGCGCGTATGGTGGAATATCTGCTCGGCGACGGCGGCCGCAATGTCACGGGTTCGGTCATGACGATCGACGCCGGCAACACGGCTTGAGCCTTGCTTTTCGAGCAGGGCGCCGATCGGTAATGGTGGATCCTGCCAAGCGTTTTGTCGCGAGCTAGGGCGTGCAATCATAAATCTGCGCCATAAAGTTGGCGATGTCTAATTGCCCTTGGAAGCGGACATGCTGGCTGACCCTCAGCATGTCCGGTTCGTGCCAAACTCGGAAGTCGCCGCGACGCGACTTCTAAGTTCAAATTGGTCGAGCGGGTGATCTTACTTGTGTAATGGCGACCCCGGAGATCGCGAGCAGCCCACCGACAATCAACTTTGGGGTCATACGGTCGCCAAGGAACAACACGCTCGAAACCAAGGCGAACACCGGAAGCAGCAGGCCGAATGGTGCGACGCGGTCCATGGAGCAATGGGCGATCAGCCAGAACCAAAGGCCAAACCCAACAATTCCTCCGATGAAAATTGTGTAGGCGAGTGCCAGCCAACCACGTTCATCCGCCGTGATAAGGCTCGCCAGCTGTCCATGTTCAAGGAGCAACGACATCAACATGACCTGTGGCACCGTGAGCAGCGACGACCACCCCATCAACATCAGGGGATCAAAAGGGCCGTAGCGCTTCGTCAAGACGTTGGACACCGCGAACGCGAAGGCTGCCCCGACCACAAGCAGCAGCGGAAGCGCGTTTGCCGACAGGCCAGGCCCCGCTGCCAACACGACCACGCCGACGAATGCAAGCACCACTCCGGCGGACGTAGTTAGAGACGGCCTCTCCGCGAGCAGCGGCCAAGCTAACAGGACGGTGAAGGGCGTGGCGAGTTGATATGCGACGGCCGACATGCTTCCCGAGCCGAGCCCAAGGCCAACATAGAAGAGCCCGAAGTTTAGTCCACCAAGGAAACCCGAAATAGCTGCGATAGGGGCGAACTGTTGACGTGTGGGCCTTTTGACGAACGGAATAAGCAGCAGCGCGATGGCGAGGAAGCGCAGTGCGAGGAAGAAGAGAGGCGGAAACTCCATAACGCCGACTTTGATGGCCACGAATTGATAACCCCAGAGCAAGGGGACGGCCACCGCGCAGACGATCTGGATGGTAGACATGGCTTCCTTTCAAGACCATTCGGTCTAAATATAGACGCGCTAACGGCGGAGGCGTCCATGGGTCGTCTACCGAATGAAGCGGTCGAGAAGAGCGTCAACGGTGGCTTGCGACGTGATCCGTGTCGGTGCCGTTTTACCGACCACCCGCAGCCCCTCGACGAAACAGACGAGAATTCGGGCGGCACTTGAAGGCTCAACACCATCGGCCAACTTGCCCGCCGCCTTCGCACGGGAAAGTGCATCAGCCACCCTGGCCTCCATGGCTTTGAAAAAGCTTCCGATGCGACGATCAACTTCAGCATCATGGCCAGCCAGTTCCATGGCTGTGGCCACCAGCAGGCATCCGCGCCGACCATTAGCCCCGCTGGTGCGGTCAACGTAGCCGGCAAGGTAGGCCCGCAGACCGTCGACCGGCTCTCTGCGGGGGTCGAGTTCGACATCCATCCGTGTCAAGGCATTGGCAACGTAGCGATCAAGCGCACGCAAGAAGAGCGAGTGCTTGTCACCGAAAGCGGCGTAAAGGCTGCCACGCGAGAGCTTCGTCGCACGAAGAAGGTCCGGTAGCGCCGTGGCGTGATAGCCGCGCGACCAGAACACACCCATCGCGCGTTCGACAGCGGCTTCCGTGTCGAAACTTCGGGGGCGGCCACGGGGTAACTGCACTGAGGTTTGGTGGCTCATTGCTGATTTATAGACCAATTGGTCTATAAATTGCAAGTGGCCACTCTGGGGCAAAACCGGAAATATTGGCGGCGAGCAGATATTTTCTGCTCCTCACCCAATAGCGGACTCAATGGTTTATGAGCACACGCCCTAAACTTCTGACGCGAGCAATTCGCGCAGGTGCTTGTCGAGCTGGCCGATCGCGTTGGGATCGGCGCCGAAAAGCGCGAGATGGCCATCGATGGTCTGGATCGGCCGGAACTCGGCATCAGGAATCAGCCGCCACTCGGCCTGGCAATCGGACGGCGGGAAGAACATATCCGACGACATCGGCATGACAAAAGTCTTGGCCTTGATGCGGCCCAGGGCGGCCCGCAAGTCGCCGCCGGTGTGGCGGCTCACGTCGCCGTGCTGCCATTTCCAGGCCATGCACAGCAGATCGTTGGGATCCATCACGCTGAAATAGCCGTTCATGAAGTTCATGATGAAATCGTCCATCGACGAAAAGCCCAGCGCCTTGTGCCGGTCTTGCTGGAAAAACTCCGTGCTCCAGCCCATCACGGCCCACATTTTGGCATGACGCAGCAGGCCTTCCCTGACGTCGGCAGACGATGCGTAGAAGCCCTTGTTGAAACCGGGATCGGAGGTGATGGCATTGACCAGCGTTTCCGTGAAAAGGGAGTCATGGATGGTGTTTCTGGCCGTGCCGGCGATCGGCGCGGCGCGCTTCACCATGTCGGGGTAGCGTACCGCCCATTCATAGGTCTGTTGTGCGCCCATCGAGCCGCCGACAACGAGCGCGAGGCTTTTCAGGTCGAATTTTTCGGTGACAAGCTTGTGCTGCGCGCGCACGTCATCCCCGATGCGCACGCGGGGAAAATTTCCCATCCCGGCCGGTGGCGATGTGTTGTGCGGCGAGGTGGAAAGACCGCTGCCAATCTGATTGACGACGATGATAAAATATTTGTCGGGATCGAGGGCCCGGCCCGGGCCGATATAGACCTGCTCCATGATCTTGCTTGTGCCGGAGTACCAGGTGGGGATGAGGATGGCGTTATCCTTTGCCGCATTGAGCTTGCCGAAAGTCGCGTAAGCAAGATTGCAGGCGCGAATCGTGCCGCCTTCCTCCAAATCGAGATTGCCGATGTCGTGAAGCTCATAAGGGCCGTGAACGTCCTGCGAGTAGTAGCTGTTCTCGATCATGATCTCCTCCCGATAGCGTTTGTTGGGCGGCAAACGCTGTTGCCGCTGCCGCCCTGTTTTTGTTGTCTAAGTCTGGTTACGCTAATTCGAATCCCTCGTAGCCCTTGGCGGCCACCTCGTCGCACTTCTTCCGGTAGCCGCCGACGCCTTCCGGCCCGAGATAGGGCAGGAACGCCCGTGGCTTGCCGGCGATATTGGCGCTCATGTACCAGGAGTTGGCGCTCGGCATTAGCGTCGCACTGACGATTTCATTGACGTGCGCGACCCATTGATCCTGCGCCGCAGGTGTTGCCTCGATGGTGGTCTTTCCGGCCTTGCGCATGTTTTCAATGCAGTCGGTGATCCATTCGACATGCTGCTCGATCGATACCGGCATGTTCGACAGCACCGACGGGCTTTGCGGGCCGGTGATGGTGAACAGGTTGGGAAAGCCGGCGACCGAGACGCCAAGGTAGGTGTGGGGACCGTCCGACCACTCCCGATCCAGCGTGCGGCCGTTACGGCCTTTCAGGTTCAAGGCCTTCAACGGACCCGTCATGGCATCGAAACCGGTGGCGAACACGATGATGTCGAGAGGATATTCCTTGCCACCGGCGCGGATGCCCTTCTCGGTGATTTCTTCGATCGCGCCGTCGGTTTTCGCATCGACCAGGAGCACGTTGTCCTTGTTGAACGTCTCGTAGTAGTTGGTGTCGAGCGGCTGGCGCTTGGTGCCGTAGGCGTAGCCTTTGGGAATCAGCTTTTCGGCGATAACAGGGTCTTTCACGGTCTTGCGGATCTTGCGCTTGATGTAGTCGGCGCAGACGTCATTGGCCTCTTTCGAGAAGAACATGTCCTGATAGTTGGCCAGCCAGAAGGCGAACCCGCCGGCGTCCCACATCCTGTCGAATTCACGATCGCGCTCCTCGCGTGTGACCTCCAGCGCTGACTTCGGAATGAAGTAATGTTCCTGGCCGAAGAATGATTCCCGGATGCGCTTGGCCACGCCGTCATAATCAGCCTTTCGCGCCTTGACGATTTCAGGGTCCACCTTGCCATTGCGCGCCGGCACGCAGTAGTTGGCCGTGCGCTGGAACACGACGAGTTGCTTGGCCTGCTGCGCAATTTCCGGAATCGCCTGTACCGCCGTGGCGCCGGTACCGACCACGCCCACGCGCTTGTTGGTGAAGTCGACGCCAGTGTGGGGGAAGCGGCTGGTGTGGTACCACTTGCCTCTAAAATTCTCCAAGCCCTTCAGTTGAGGCATGTTCGTGGTCGACAAGGTGCCGACGGCGGCGATGAGATAACGCGCCGTCACGTCTTCCCCCTTGTGGGTATGCACCGTCCAGAGGTTGGTTCGCTCGTCGAATTCGGCGCCGGTCATGCTGGTATTGAACTGAATGTCGCGTTTCAGGTCGTGACGCTTGGCGACATGCTCGAGATAGCGGAGGATTTCGGGCTGTTCGGGATAGCGCTCGGACCACTCCCACTCTTGCAGGAGCTGCTTGTCCCAGGTGAAGCAATAAATGTAGGCGTCAGAATCGCAGCGCGCGCCGGGGTAGCGGTTCCAGTACCAGGTACCGCCTACGGTTTCACCGGCTTCATAGACGCGCACCTTCAATCCCAGTTTGTCCCGCAGTGATTTCAGCATGTGCAGGCCGGAAAAGCCTGCGCCGATCACGACGGCGTCGAAGTCTTGAGTTGCGATGGCCATTTCTCCCTCCAGTTTTGTTGTTCGATCGGACGACAGAGAAACTCGATCCTCCACCAGCGGGAAGACCTCCGCAGTTGCGCTGCATCGCGCATAGTTTGGACGCTATTTTCGTAAGCCGCGAACGTCTGCGGGCGTTTGTTGTCCGCGAACGGCAGCGTCTGCGTCAGGATGAGATCTGAAATTTCGCGCGAGGAGTCGATCCGGCTTAGCGTTGGCCAAGCCTGCCCAGGCGAGGCTGCGGGGGCTGCAGCAACGCCTGGTCGATCTGAACCTTGCTTTGCATGCCGTACCTCCCGCTTGTTTTTTTAGGATCGGCGATCTTCCTCCCGAACAGGAGTTCCTGCAAGGACAAGCCGGTGAAGCGCGGCGCGGCATGATGTCGACAGCGGTTTGGTGCGACAGCAAAGCTGTCCCATGTTTTGCACCGCACCGCTCTCACAATATTAGAATTGAAGCGCGCGTTTCTGACCCTTCCGTTTCAAAAACAGCATAAGCTCTGATGTCCCAGAGATCCTGCGGAGGAAGCCATGGACCGTACGCTTGAGCGATCGACCATGCGCAAGGTTTATCTGCGGCTGCTTCCGTTTGCGGTCTTGTCGTATGTGCTTGCCTACATTGATCGCATCAATGTGAGCTTCGCCGGCCTTACCATGCGCGGCGATCTCGGCATGTCGGCCGGCACCTTCGGGTTTGCCGTCGGCATGTTTTACTGGGGCTATTTCATCTTTGAAGTCCCCAGCAACGTGATCCTGGAGAAGGTCGGCGCCAGAATATGGATCGCCCGTATCATGATCACCTGGGGGATACTGGCCGGCATCACCGCCGTGGTTCCAGGGGCGACGAGCTTTGCGATCGTGCGCTTCCTGCTGGGCGTCGCTGAGGCCGGATTCTTTCCTGGCATCATCCTCTACTTCACCTACTGGTTTCCGAGCCACCATCACGCCCGCATCGTGTCGGGCTTTCTGGTCGGTCTGCCGGTTGCAGTGGCAATCGGTGCGCCGATATCGACGGGGCTTCTCGGTCTGGATGGCCTGTTCGGTCTGCGGGGTTGGCAGATCATGTACATCGCCGAAGCGATCCCGACGGTGGCGATCGGGGTGGTCACGTTTTTCGTGCTCACCGACCGGCCCGAGCAGGCAAAATTCCTGACTGCGGAAGAGCGTAATTGGCTCGTCGCCACCATCGCCGCCGAACGCCGCGCCACCGAGGCGATACGCAAATTCACGATGTGGCAGGCTCTCTACAATCCCAAAGTGCTGCTGCTGGCGCTGAACTATCTCGGCATTGTCACCGCCAGCCTTGGCATGCTGATTTTCATTCCGCAAATGATCAAGTCGCTGGGCAACTACAGCAACATGACGGTCGGCTGGCTCACCATGATCCCCTATATTTGCGGCGCCATCGCCATGGTGGTGTGGGGGCGCATTTCCGATCGCATGAATGAGCGGCGCTGGAATCTGTTCATCGGTTGCGTGTTCTCAACCGTGGGGCTGGTCATTGCCGGCATGACGATGGGAAGCTGGTGGGCGCTGGTGGGAATGTCGATCGCCGCGATGGGGTTTTATGGCTCCAAGGGCCCGTTCTTCGCGATGCCGCCGATGTTTCTCAGTGGCGCCGGGCTCGCAGCAGGGATCGCGTGGATCAACTCGATCGGCAATCTCGGCGGCTTCTTCGGGCCCTGGTATGTCGGTGTGATGAAAGACCTGACCGGCAATTATTCGGGTGGACTTTATGGGCTCGCTTTGCTCGGTCTGCTCGCTGCAATTGTCTGCGCGTTGTTTCTGCACATTCCGAACCGCGTGCCGTCCTCGGCGGTCGGCGCGCCTGCCGAATGATCCGAATCTCCTCTGCATCAAGCGCTCGGAACTCAGCATCCGGATCGGGTCAAAACAGAGCCTCGGGGAAAGCCATCGGTATCGATGCCGACTTTCCGACACATTGTCGCCTGATCACTGTGGCGAGTTGTGGCGTTATTAGCACACCAAACTAAAATCAAGTGATTGATCCCATGTTTGGTTTCACCCAGTCATGGTTCTGCCCTCATTAAGTTCCGCCCTTGGTACCTGTCGGATTTTCGGTGGGTTGGGGGTGCGATATGTCTTCCATCAACTGGGCCAGAACTTCTTACGTCGGCATCAAAGCAAGCCGTATTCATCTTAGTTCGCCTTTGATTTCGGCGGCTGGTGGTCGAAACGTCATTCAACTATTCGCTGTGGTTTTGGGAGCAGCGTCGCTTGCGGCCTGCGCGCAGTCTTCCGTTGCCACAAGGAAATCGGAATTTCTTGCCGCCAGTCGACAGCCGTCTCAAGAACACGTTCGACAGGCCGCATTCGTGACGGGCAGGCGTGTAGCGTTCGCGAGAAAACATACCCCGTTCGCGCCACACAAGGATGCAGCCGGGACACAGCTGGCATCGCATGGAGTTGCGAGCTTCTATACCGAGGGAACGCAGACCGCGAGCGGCGAAAAATTCGATACACATGAATTGACCGCCGCTCATCCGACATTGCCGTTCGGCACGCGACTGCGCGTGACAAACGTCGCCACCGGGCGGTCCGTGACCGTTCGGGTCAATGACCGCGGTCCGTTCGTTCCCGGGCGAGCGGTCGACGTCTCGTATTCTGCGGCGGAAGCACTGGGAATGGTCGACAGTGGAATTGCGAACGTCAAACTCAACGTCGTCCGATAGCCAGCCAGAGCGGTCTGTATTAACGATCGAAATATCGCAGCGGATCAAAAGCCGACATCCAGCGAATGTCGGCCTTTTGGCATCTTCCAGACCTTGCACCCGTGATTGGTTATGTCCGCTTATGAGAGAGATCGAAGCGGAAGTGATGGAAGATCACGGCCACTTCTGCTTCTGGCCCCGCTTCTGATATCGGTGACCTCTGGAGGCATGTCGAATTTGGGACAGCTTCACTGTCTCGTTTCCGTCTTGGGAACCAGCATGCCGAGGCTGAGAATTCATCATGGCACGCAGCGGGGTAGCGGGAACTTGCGGCGCTGCAATAAAGCGATTTTTTTATTGTCCGTTGGATCGCCTCAGAGATAATCTTCGACCACAATTGATCACTCCTGGCCAAAGGCGTTCGCTGGTGACAGCGGATGCCATTATTTTCCTGACGCAAACGTCAATCATTATTCTTTGATCACGATCTGAGTTGGGCGGAAGCCCGAATTTTGTAATGAAGGAGATTAGTCGTGAGTGCAGAGCGTTTTGATTTCCGAACTCCGGTTGGTGCAAAATTTTCCCATGAGAAGCATCATTCTTTTGGTCATGCGAAGGACGATTTTGAATTTGGTCATGCAAAGCATCATCATGGTTTTGATTTTGTTGTCACGTTCAATCCTGAAGCGACCTTCGGCATTGTCGACAATGTCGGCGGCGCAAGCGCGTCTCTTGATCTGCACGGGATAGGCAACGTCGTCATTGGCGATACGACCTCTCACGCCGCTGTTTCGATTAACGGAGGCAACGGCCTATCGACTGTCGTTTTGGGAAACGGCAATGATCACGTAACCCTGCAGGGAGCGTTCAATACGATCGTTCTCGGAGACGGCAATGATGTTGTGAATGCCGGAACCGGAACGGCATCGGCGGTCTTTCACGACGGCGAAGTGCACATAACCTACGGGAACTATTTGTCGGCGACATTCGCCTCGCCGCTCGACCTCGATGGGCTCCATTCAACGGGAAGCCATCTCGATATCGGCTTCTTCAATGGGGGCACGGGAAATATCGGTGCCTTCAATGGTCTGGGCAACAGCAACGCGAGCGACGGCAACGACAACATCGGCGTGTTCAACGGCGATGGCAATGGCGGCAGAGACAACGGCAATGGCAACATTGGCGCGTTCAACGGCAATTTCAACGGCCTGGGGAATGCCTCCCGGTCGGACGGCAACGACAACGGCAATGGCAATGTCGGCGTTCTGAATGGCAACTATAATGGCAATCTGAACACTGGACACGATTCCGGCAATAGCAATGGCAACGGCAATATCGGAGTCGACAGCGGTAATTTGAACGGCAACGGCGTTGCGACGCCTGCGTTGCACGGCGATATAGATCCAAACGCGCACCTCGTTGGTGGGTTTGACACCATCGTTGTCGGCAACGGCTCGGATTCGATTACGGCCCTGGCAGGCATTTCCACCATCGTCGCGGGCAACGGGAACGACCAGATCCTGATCGGCGGGTCTTACAATACGGTTGTCGCGGGCAATGGGGCCGATCACGTTGTGGGGCTGAATGTCGACCACTCCACCATTGCGCTGGGCAACGGAGGCTGCACGGTAAGTTTGACCGGGGCGGGATGTAATACGGTCACGACCGGAAGCGGCAATGACGTCATTTCCCTGTCTGGCATCGGCAATTGGGTGGACGCCGGCGCAGCGACCACGTTCAATACGATCTTTGGTGGAGCTGGCAAGGATACGTTTGTGCTGGCGCCATCTGGATCGGGGATGGATAAGATCTACAATTTCAGCCTGTTTGACGGCGACCAACTCGATTTACAAAATGCACTGTCGGGCACGCACTGGGATGGGAAAGTTGGCGATCTCAGCCACTTCCTCACGACCGAGGTGGTGGGCGGTAACACGTTTCTGGAATGCACCACCGCCTCCGGCGGTACCGCAACGGTAGCCGAACTAATGGGTACACACTATTCGCTTGCGATGCTCGAGGCGCACCACTCTCTTCTTGTTTGAGCATCGGAAGGTGGGCAAGGCAGACGCTGCCGGTCGTTCCGTCGGTCCTTGCGAACCGACGGGGATTGGCCGGAAGTAGACGGTCGACAGCCAAAATGACGCGAACGACCCGGAACGGACACCATCGGTGCCTCGTATCCTGGCTCGCGGCTATTGCGTCCCGATCTCCCCGGCGATGACAGGTCCGAACAGCACGCCGTGATCTCCGTTGAATCGAGACATCTGCATCTGCTCGAGCGGGTAGTAGTCAGTCGGGCTTGTGTTGATCTTGATGCCAGGTAGCAGCAACCCCGGTTCGAAGTTCTTCAGGTTTGCGGCCTGCCGCATAATATTCTCGCGAGTCAGCTCGTCGCCGCACTGTTTGAATACCTGAACGACGGTCTGCGCGGTCAAATAGCCGTAGACACTGAACGTACTGGTTTTATCTCCTTCCGGAAAATACTTGTCCATGAACGAAGCCCATTCCTTGATTGCGGGATCGTCCTTCCAGGTCGGGTCGGTAGGGTCCTTGAGATAGTTCGTTGAAAGAATGCCTTTCGCGTTCTCTAGTCCAGCGGGCTTTAGCACGGAACCTACCGAGTTCGAGACGCTGGCGAGGAATTGAACCGGCTTCCATCCGATCTCGGCGGCCTTCCTGATCGCCTGCGCAGCGAATTTCGGCGAGGTTTCGTTGAAAAAAACGTCGGCTCCCATGGTTTTCAGTGTGACAATTTGCGAGTCGACAGTCGTTTCCGAGGGATCATAGGGGACCTGGGCCACGATCATGCGCTTCGCCGCCTCGTCACCCAGACCATCTCTCAGGCCCTTGATGTAATCTCGGCCTGAATCGTCGTTCTGGTAGAGTATGCCGATCTTGCCCTGCGGCAGGTTCTGCAGGATGTATTTCGCATAGATCCGCCCCTCGGTCTGGTAGGTCGGTTGCCAGCCCATCGTCCATGGAAAGCTCTTCACGTCGCCGAATTGGGTTGCGCCAGTGGCGACAAAGAGCTGCGGCACCTTCTTCGAATTCATGTATGGCCGAATGGCATTGTTGGTCGGTGTCCCCAGCGAATTGAAGATGAGCAAAACTTCATCGCTCTCCACGAGTTTGCGGGCCTGCTCTACAGTCTTCGGTGGGCTGAAGGCATCGTCGTAGGTAATGAAGTTGATCTTTCGCCCGTTGATTCCGCCCTCGGCGTTGATCTGGTTGAAAAAGGCAGCCTCGGTCCGGCCTATCAGCGCGTAGGCCGACAACGGCCCGCTGTAAGGCATGATGTTGCCGATCTTGATTTCGCTGTCGCTGGCACCGGGATCATATTTCTTCTCGGCCGCCGCCGGATTCGTGACCACCGAAAGGCCGAGCACGATCAATGCCAGTAGAACGCCGCGTGTCTGCGTCATGTCGTCCTCCCCAAATGCCGTCGGCTGCTCGCCGATCATGTGGCAGTCTAGGGTTCACGCGGTGAAATTGTCTAGCTAATGGACGACGAAGTCTCAGCCGTGCCGCCGGCCAATCGAGGCGCGGTTGCCTGGAATTATCGAATGAGTGGTGGAAGCCCAGTCGGCTGCCACCAAATTCTTTTAACCGCCGGGCGGGGTGTATGCGGCGCGAAGCTTGCTTGCTTTTTGCCGGACCTGCACCACTTCGTCCTGCGTCAACAGACGGGTGAGCTTCACATTGTGGAGGGTGCCGGATGCTACCACAACGCCACAGATCGCTGGCGCTGCGCCGGGGTCAGGCACATCGAAGATCGTCAAAACGCCAGGACCATCGGCCGGGGTGCTATACATCGAAATTAATTTACCGCCCGCAGCTTCGATCAGTTTTTTAGCCGCTTCGGAACGATTAACTGTGGGGTTTTCCAGGATATTGTTGAGAGCCCGTGGCGTGTATTGCCCTGTTAAACAGAAATGCATGGCAATTTCCTCCGTTTAAAGCGTTGCAATCAACGAAAGGCGCTCCCTCTTCCGACATAATCGAAAGGGGCTGATGATAAGCGCAAGGATAAAGCGACTGCGAAGCCCGCCGTGGGCACAGACGCCGCCGGTAATTCGCGGGACTTCGGCACGTCCCGGTAGCGGCTCTTCCAACAGGCTACATCAAGCGCCAGTCATTCGGAAGAGGCGTTGAGGTCGGCTTTTCGCGCTTGGCTGAAGTCGGTGTTCCGCAAAATCTCGGCGCTATGCCCGGTGGCGGTCATTCCAGGCAGGTCGCTTCTGGCTCGTCAATGGGCAATGGGGGACATTGCGCCGACATTCGCCAGATGATCGGATGACCCATTGATCGGGAGTCAAGTGCGCAAGCAACTGAGCCGCGCGAGTGGCCCGGACTTGTAGATGAGAAATAGATCGCCCGTATAATGAAAATATTCTCCAACAAACTCCTTCGTCGCAAATTTAAGTTGGATCTTGTTGTTGCTGGTAATGCGGGGAGCAAGCATTTTACCGTCGCCGGTCGTCATGGACAGCTTCTTATTGTCGCCCAAGGTCACGTTCAGATCGATTGGTTTCGGTTGAACGGCCGGGTTGGGAATTTCTTGAACGACTTGCCCTTTGCACGAGAATCGTTGTTCTGCGGCACCGCCGGACGTAACCATCATTGTCAGCAAGATTAGGCTACCCACGGCCAATCCAGTTGCCTGCACCATGACATCTCTCCAATCCGGTACACACGTTTTTATACCTGAAAGCAGTCTGAACGTCTCGCTTGCTCGATTCAACTTAAATGAAAAGTTCGCATTCCCCTCACGCCATTGCGGGCATCCTGCCGAGCAGGCCATCGAGCGCCGTGCGCAAAGCATCCAGCGGATTCGAAGCACTCGTACGGCTGCGCCAGGCGACATAGCCATCCGGCCGAACCAGGACGACGCCATCAGTATCGACACCGTAAGCGCTATGCCAATTGCCGTCGGCGTCGATCAGGCTTTCGTCGTGACCTATAGCATAGGCGACGAGTGAAGGCCGTGAAGCACCGATTTCGCGAGCGGCTTGACACCACGCGTCACCGTCGCGGCCGGCGAGCAGCACGAAATGCGAGCCGAACAGGTCGATGGTCGAGATTTGCTCGCTGCCGCGCCTGAGCCAGACATGGGGCGCGCGGCTGCCGGGCCGCGCCGAGGGCACATATTCGGTAACGGGATCGTCGACGGCGGCCGGCGGCGTGTCATCCGGCACGACCGCCGTCGATTGATAGCAGGCCCCAAAGATCAGTCCCTGTTCGTTGAGGAATTCGCGGCGCGGCAACACGTTGCTTTGTCGTGCCGCGCGCCCCATCGACATCGCGTTGGTCAGCGAGTTCTGGGTGACAATCTGGCCGAAAGGCTGGCGCTCGGCGTGGTAGCTGTCGAGCAGCGACTCGTCCGCTTGGCCCTGAAGCACGGCGGCGATCTTCCATGTCAGATTGTGAACGTCCTGCACGCCGGTATTCAGACCGAAGCCGCCGGTCGGCGGCATCTCATGGGCCGCATCGCCGGCCAGGAAAACGTTGCCGACGCGATAGCGGTCGGCCACGATAGCGGACGCCTGCCACGGGTTGACGCGCAGCACGGACACGGCGAGGTCCTGCACGCCGGCGGCTTTGCGGATCAGCTCCGTGCAAAATTCCGGCGTGAAATCCTGCGGCCGCCAGCCATATTGTTTGGGGCTGTGAATCAGGAATCCCCAGCGATCCCTGCCATTGATGGTGAGGAATGTGCCGCGGAGGTCCGGCTGCTCGACAAAATAGAGCGCGGCGGGCCGATGCTCGACCCATTGGGTGAGGTCGGCGTGGAACAGGATATTGACGCTGTCGTAGACCTCCTCTTCTCCGATCATTTTCACTGATAGCGCGCGGCGAACACGGCTTTGCGCGCCCTCGGCGGCGATCAGATAGCGCGCGGTAAAAGGCGTCTCCGCTCCCGTGGTGCGATCCGTCAACAGGCCCGTGACGGCATCGGGCCTTTGGCTGAAAGATGTCATCTCGGTATTGAAGCGCAGCGTTCCAGGTCCCGCCGATTCCGCAAATCGGCGAATGACCGGCTCGAGGTCGTCCTGGGCGCAGAGACAATTCTTGACGGGAGTAACCGCGAGGTTCTTTGCGGTCGTCCGGCCGGGCACGCGGCGCTCGATCTCCTTGCCGGCGAGGGTCTCGACCCAGACGATCAGTCCGGTCCCGCCTTCCGCCAGGCCAGCGTCCCTGATCGCGGCATCGATGCCGTATTGCCGAAAGATTTCCATGGTGCGGGCATTGATCCCGCGCGCCTTTGGCGTGACCGCCGTGCCCGGGTGACGTTCGACCAGCAGCGAACGCACGCCGTGCTGGGAGAGCAGCAATGAAGCGGTCAGGCCGACGGGACCGCCACCGGAGATGAGAACGGGGGTATCGAGCATTTTTTTATCCTTTTTGAACTCGCATCCGAGAACTATCCAATATCCATCGGCTTGCCGTGGGGCTCTTGCCGAAAGGCGACGATCGCGATCAACGCCGCCAATTCGCAGGCGGCCAGGAACAGGAAGGCCGGCGCGATCGCATCGGTCGTCGCTTTCGGCGAAACCACATCGCCGCTGCCAGCGATCAGCGCCAGGCAAACCGGCCCCAGGATTTTGCCGATACCGTTGGAGGCCTGCGCCAGCCCAAACGCCCGGCCACCAAGCGAGACCGGAAACACTTCGACCACATAGGGCGATATGTTGGAGAACATGCCGCTGTAAAACGCAGCTCCAACAATCACGAGGAGTGCAAACACCGACCAGCCGGCGATGAATTCGCGATAGAATGCGAAAATCGCCAGCATAACCAGGACGGACATAAAGGTTCCGACGAGCGCTGCGCCGCGGCGGCCGATATAGAGCGGCAAGACGGAAAACAGCACGCGGCCGAGCATGGAAAAGATGCTCGCATAGACGAAGTAATGCGCGGCCTCGTGCGCCGTAATCTTCAGAAGTTGCGACAGGACGGTGGGCCCCCACAGGATCACGCCATAGGTGCCGGTCGAAATCCCGGTCCAGATGACAACGACCCACCAGAACCGCTTCTGGTCCTGGAATAGCTCGGACATCGACCCCGACTTCCTGGCCGGTTCGATCGCGTTCGGCAGCGCAACGCTGGTCTCGGGAACGCCGAGCAGCTTTGCGGCCTCACGCCGCGCGTCGGCATTACGGCCGCGCGAGAGCAGCCAGCGCACCGACTCCGGCGCGATCAGCGCGATCAATAAAGAAGTCACGATTGGCAGCGCGCCGGTGGCAGCGACGCCGCGCCATCCGATCACCGGCAGCAGGCTCGCCGAAACCATCGCGGCGAACATCGTGCCGAGCGCGACCGGCACCACCATCATGCTGGAAACGAATGTGCGGTATCTGGTCGGCGTCATCTCGACGACGAGAGGATTTTGAGCGGTTGTCGCGGCCATTGACCCGCAGCCCACAACGAAACGCAACAGCGAAAACAGAATCCAGGCGCCATCCGGTATCAGCGCGCACCCCGCGGCGCCGAGAGAAAACAGCAGACCGCCGCCCCAGATCATCTTCTTGCGTCCGACGATGTCGGCGATTTGCCCACCCACGAGCGAGCCGACGATGGCACCGACGCCAGATGATAGCAGCATCATGGCGCTCTGGCCGTAAGTGAGATGCCAGCCCGGCGCGAGCACCGAGACCAGGTATCCAACCAGGAAGAAATCGTAGAATTCGAACATCTCCTGCAGGACGACGAGTCCGATGGTCAGATAGTAGCGCGGCGTGAGATTGGATTTCTCGATCGCGCTGAGCCAGTCCTGCGCATCACCTTGGGAATGATCCTGGGCCGTTCGGTGGAATCTGCCTTGAACACCTCCCTGAACGGCGTCTTGGCCGTCAAGCGTCACATCGGCCATTTCTCTCCCCGGACGCCCGACTGCCGCTGTCATGCGCAGCGGTTTGAAAGTGCCGAGACCATCCGCAATAAAATTAACACCGGGCATTTGATTGCGATAGTATCGAATTGTCATCAGGTTGATCGAAAAACGGCATCATCGAAATGGATCTGCGCCAGTTCCGCTATTTCATTCAGGCTGCGCGGCGGGAGAATTTCCGCAAGGCAAGCGATGATCTGCGGGTGGCGCAGTCGGCGCTGACGCGGCAGATCCAGCATCTCGAGCAGGAACTCGGCTTTCTGCTGTTTGATCGAGTCAAGCGCGGGGTGCGGCTCACGGCGGCGGGCCAGCGCCTGCTCGACCGCTCGCAGCACATTTTGGGGGAAGTCGATCGACTAAAGGAGAGTTTGCAGCTCGAGGCGCATGTGCCGAGCGGACCCGTATCGCTTGCGGCGCCGCCGTCGATCGGGCGACTGCTGTTCAACAAGCTCGCCCAGACGTTTTTGAAATCATATCCGAAGGTAAACCTCAGTCTCCTCGAAGGGTGGACATCGAACGTTCTCGGCCAGCTCCGGCGTGGCGAATTGAGTCTCGCGGTCGTTACCGATCCGCCTCCGGACCCGTTGCTCGAATACACCCGGCTATTTACCGAGTCGCTGTACCTCGTCGGCCGCCCCGATGATCCTCGCTTGAAGAAACGCAGCCTGGGAGCGGGGAGCCTGGGCGACTTTCCGCTGGTCATGACCAGCAAACATAATCGCTCGCGCCAGTTGATCGAGATCTCCGCGGCCAGGGAAGGCGCAAAACTCGACATCCGCCTCGAACTGGAAAGCCCGGAAACCCTGCGGCAATTGCTGCTGAGCGGGCGCATCTATGGGCTGCTGCCATACTCCTCGATCTTTCAGGATGCCCAGACGCGACGGCTCGGCGCAGTCCCTATCAAGGGGCAGACCATGGCGCGATATCTTGCCAAGAGCCGCAACGAGGCCAATTCCGTCGCGCGCGAAACCCTGGAGAAAATTACGATCGGCGAACTGCGCGGGCTGGCGAAACGGATCGCGATCCGCGAGCAATAGGTATCCGCAAGATCAGAGCCTTGGCGCGACAAGCGACCCGGGCGGTGACACCTCAACCCGCCACCGGTTCACGCGTGGCGTTTTCGCCCGGGAGCGTCAAGAGGCAGGCAAGGTTCATTGCACCAATCCGGGCTGCAGCAGCCATGCCGGGGGCTGGCTCGAGGCCAGCGCCAGTCCAGCCAATTCGTCCGCGCGCGCGATATGCCTGGCGATCTCGGGATTGATGATGGTCGAATGTGAAATGGGCAGCATATGCCCGGCAGCCGGCAGATGCCTGGCGTCCGCGCCATCGATAATAGACGCGAGCCGTTCGACAATGCGCTGCGTGAGATAGGGCGACAGCCCGCCCGAAAACAGCAGCGTCGGTACGCGAAGGGCGGCGGCGGCGCGCTCGACATTCTCTTCAGCCAGAACCGCCGTGAAATCGAAAGCGAGCTTGTCGGCGTGTTCGATCATGCGGAGGCGCGCGGCCGGAGACAGTTGTTCCGGAGGACCGGACCCGTTCCAGAAATCGGTGAATTTATCGATCGCCTCCAGAGCCAGACCCCTCCAAAGATCGACGCAGACATCCTGCGCGACGCCTGCGAAGCGTTCGTAGAGCCGCCGGTCCGCGACGCCCTCTCTAAGAAGCGTCGGCAATACCGGCTCGATCAGCGTCAGACTGCGCACCCGGCTTGCGAATGCGGAGGCCGTGGCAATTTTGAACGCGATCGCCCCGCCATAGGAGTGGCCCACGAGATGAATCGGTCCGGCCGATTGATTGAGGCGATCGGCCAATAATTCGACTTCCTGCGATAGCGTCGTCGGCAGGGTGAACGGACCGGGATTGTTGCCGTAGCCGGAAAGATCCGGTGCGATGATCCGGCAGGTGCTTCCGAGTGCCGCGGCGAGCCGCATCCATTGTCGCCCTGAACCCAGCGAGCAATGGAGGGCTACGACGCAGCTTCGGGTGTTTTCCGCAACGGACGTTTTAATCAAATTCATCATCGAACCATCCCTGATTGTGCTTCACTGTTTAAAAAAGATGTTTGGCTGCTCGCGCAGGCGCGAGGGCGCAGAAATCCTGCATCATGCAATGGGCCACTTATTCATCAGGCGCTGATCCATGCGGCGCCTGATGTCGTCGAGCGATGTTTCATCGCTTGGTGATGACGACCTCGAGATATTCGCTGGGTACGATCATGGTGCCGTCACCGGCTCTGTTCATGCGCACGATCAGCGCATGCAGATCGTTCCTGAGTTCTTCCTGCTTCGCTGCATCGAGCGCCGCGAACGCCTTCAGCACCGGGCCGTAGAACGTCCTGAATACCTCCAGGAAGTGTTCGGGTGAGCGATAACGGAAATTGAAGATGCGAGATTCCGCCTTGATCGAGCTTGCGCCGGCGTCGAACATTTCGGAGAGCCGCGCCTTCGTTCCCCACAGCGCCGGTGATCTGGTGTTGGCAGGAGGCGGCAGATATTTCCCGAGTGTCTTGAAGACCTGACCGATGAAACCTTCCGGCGTCCAGTTCGCAAGACCGATCTTGCCTTTGGGTTTGCAGACCCGCAGCAGCTCGGCGGCGGCCTGATCCTGGTTCGGTGTGAACATCACGCCGAAGGTAGAAACAACTGTGTCGAAGCTGTCGCGATCGAACGGCAGGTTTTCGGCATCGGCTTCCACGAATTCGATGGCCATGCCTTCCGCCGAGGCGCGGGCGCGGCCGCGCTCGAGCAAGGCGGGAACATAGTCGGTCGAGGTGACGTCGCACCATCGCCGCGCGGCTGCGAGGCTCGCCATGCCGTTGCCGGCGGCCACATCGAGCACCTTCGATCCAGCCCTGAGATCGAGGGCTTCACACAGCTCCTCGCCGACGATTTGTAGTGTGGTGCCGACGATGGCATAATTGCCCGACGACCAGGCCGCCTGCTGCCGGATCTTGAGGGAGGTGAGCTCAGGTGATGCCGGAAGTGCTGAAGACTGTGCCGGCATCGGTGCGGTCGCCGTCATTCTGGCCATCGGTGTCTCCTTTCGAGATCACAATGCGGCCACAGGCGTGCGACCGCGATGAACCGAACATGCCCGTACGCTGACCTAAAGACTCTGAGGGGGGATTGATTTTACCTTGAGGGCAGCCTGATTTTTCGATGAGACGCTGCCTCCGGCCGGGATGAAGACGTGCAATTTCTCTTTTCCAACCATGTGCTTGATGCCGATCTTCGCGAGTTGAGCCGGGGCAATGAACGCGTGGCCGTCGAGCCGCAGGTGTTCGATCTCTTGATTTATCTGGTCGAAAATCGCGATCGGGTCGTGACCAAGGACGACCTGATTGCGAAGATCTGGGACGGCCGCATCGTTTCTGAATCGACCCTGACCAGCAGGATAAACGCGGCGCGAAAAGCCGTCGGCGATAGCGGCCGGGATCAGGGGATGATCCGCACCATCGCGCGCAAGGGCTTTCGCTTCGTCGGCGAGGTGCGAGCGCAGAACGGCGGCGTCGAGCCGCGCGACCATTTGTCTCAACCGCCGAGCCAAACCCACGAGCCGTCCCGCCATCAAATGCCGTCGCTGGATCGCACCGCCATCGCCGTATTGCCGTTCACTAATATGAGCGGCGAGCATGAGCAGGAATATTTTTCCGAAGGCATCAGCGAGGATATCATCACCGCGCTATCGAAGCTGCGCTGGTTCTATGTGATCGCCCGCAACTCCTCGTTCGTCTACAAAGGAAGCTCTGTTCACCTCAAGCAAATCGGCGAAGAGCTGGGTGTTGGCTATGTGGTGGAAGGTAGTGTCCGCAAGGACGGCGATCACGTGCGTATCACGGCCCAGCTCAACGATGTCGTCACCGGCAGCCACATTTGGGCTGAACGCTATGACCGCAATCTGGCGGATGTGTTCGCTGTGCAGGACGACATCACGCAGTCCGTCGTCGCCGCGATCGAGCCGCAACTATATGCCGCCGAGAATTTCCGGGCGCAGCGCAAGGCGCCCGATAATCTGGATGCCTGGGATCTGGTGATGCGCGCGCTGTCGCATTATTGGCGCGTGACGCGGCAGGATAATCTGGTGGCGCAGGCGTTCCTTGAAAAGGCGATCAGCTTCGATCCCGACTACGGCCAGGCGCTGGGTCTGCTCGCCGCCAGCCACACCTTTGGTGCCCATATGGGCTGGGAGAACATGAAAGAGGCCGTGCCGATTGCCGAACGCGCCGCACTTGCCGCAATCCATGCCGATAGCGAGGATCCCTGGGCGCACAACGCGCTGGCGAGCGTGTATTTGTTTAATCGCCGTTTCGACGACTGCATCGCCGAATTCGAGCTTACACTTCGGCTGAATCCTAATTTCTCACCGGCCCGCGGTTATTACGGCGTCGCGCTGGCCTACTGCGGACGCTGGGAGGAGGGCGACCGCGCCGCACGCCATGCCCTGCGGCTCAGCCCGCGCGATCCGTTCTCGGCGATCTATTGCGGTGTCGCCGCTTACTCTCAATTCGTCGGGCGCAATTATGAGGAGGCCATTCGTCTGTCGCGTGAAGCGCTGCGACAGCGAAGCGATTTTGTCGGCGCGCACCGGGTGCTGACGGCGGCGGCCGGAATGGCAGGCCTGGAGGATATTGCAAAGGCCGCGTTACAGGAGCTTCGCCGGGTGCAGCCCAATGTTTCCCTGTCCTGGATTTCAGGCGAAATGCCGTTCAAATGCGCCGCGGAGCGCGACCATTATCTGGATGGCTTTCGGCGCGCCGGCCTAAGCTAACTCGCATCCGGCGCTGATCGACCCAAGGTTGAGCCGATGGACTCCGTAATGTTACGGGCTTGATCAGGGCGATCGACGCCTGCATACCGCTTGTGCCGCGAATCGCGGTCATGATTGTTTCCCTGATCGTCGCGAAAATGCGCCAAGCTCTGACGTTTTTGGCCATAATCGAAAACGACGATCGGGCCATGCAAACGTTAGCCGTAATTTCACTTCTGGCGCCGCTCGCGATTGGTGGGGCGGCGTACACGGATCGGCTCCTGGTCAGCGAGCAGACCGTGCAGCAGCGAGCGGATTGAAGCCGGCTTCCATGCGTTTGCGGCTGTCGGGGGACAGCTTACTTTGGGGGGGCAGGCGATGCTTTCGGTGGATCAATTTCTCAGGCTGATCAGCATGCCGGCTATCGTCGTCGCATTCCTGATCGCATCGCAGGTTTCGGGTGGCGGGATCTTTCAATCCGCACAGGCACATATGACCGATAAATAGCCGGGGTGGTGAACGCCGCGGTGACAGGCCGGCGCCTTCAGCGGCGCCCGGCTAGATTGCCTTGAGGAAGCTCTCGCCGGAATCGCTCGGACGCACTGGCAGGTCCGCAGGTTGAAGCGTTGATCGCCGGGCTCGATGAGGGCAAGCCAAAGCGCATTCCGGTTCCATTGTCGCCGCGGAAAGTGCGATTGCGCCGGCCGAGACTTTCGCAGGCTGTGAATTGTTCCGCAGGCTTTGAATTATTCTCCCGGCCGCTTTTGCGGATTCGGCCGGAACGTTCGTTACCGCCCCCGGTTGTCGCACATGGCAGGATATCTGGAGGAGCGACATGAAATTATACTTAGCTGCGATTGCGACCGCTGCGATGATCGGAACCGCCTTGCCGGCGTGTGCGGAAGAAGTCGGCGTGGGCGTCGGTCCGGTCGGCGTGACCGTGGGTCAAAGCCATCGCGACCGCGATGTCGACGTGGTCCGTGACCGCGATGTTGTTCGCGACCGCGATCGGCATGACCATGACACCGTGATCATCAAGAAGGGCGATCGCGATCGGGACATCGATCATGACCGCAGCAAGGTCATCGTCGACCATAATTGATCTTGCAACGGGTACCTTCTTGTGACGACAGGGCCGCCTTCGGGGCGGCCTTTGTCATATTGATCCGGCCATGGCCATTACTTCGAATGGCCTTATTTCGATTTCTCGCGCATGATGATGAATTCTTCCGAATTATCTTCCGCCTGACAGCGCGAGAAGGGATCAGAGATGAGCAACGATATCGAAGAACTGACGAAGCTAAACAAGGACTATGTTGACTCGGTCCAGAACTCGGACGTCAAACGCTTCGACGAAATTCTGGCCAAAGAGTTCTACAGCACGCTTCCCGACAAAACGTTTGTCGACCGTGACGCCTTCCTGAAATTCACGGCGATCCCGGTCAAGATCAAAAACCTGACGGCTGATGACATCAAGATTCGCGTGATGGGAGATTTTGCGATCATTCACGCCCGGACAAACTATATCACCGCAGACGATCAGAAGGCTTCCGGCCGCTACACGGATTGTTGGGCAAAACAGAACGGACGCTGGCTCGCAGTCTCGGCACACGTTTCGCGGTAGGCTCAATGCAGCGGATAGTGAATCCCTATCGTTAGGGACGATCCTGATTTGGAAAAGCGGCAGAATCCGCTCGCCGGTTTCTACCCTTTCGATCGGACTCTATGGATCTCTATGGATAAGGACCCGGTCCAAGGCTGGAGATAAGCGGCTTATCGGTAGGTGCGGCAGATAGGTCACTGCTCGTAGCGCCGCCCAGAAACTGATCGAGGGTCGCCTGAATCTTTTCCTTTACGGCGTCAGGTCCCCGGTCGCTCATCCAGGTATGCTGGTATTTGGTGTGGACGATATCGATGCCGTCCTCCTTGGCCCGCTCGGGATCCGGCAACACGCCGGGATCGGTCTTGAAATTCGGGTCGCTGGAGCGGAACGACAGAATTTTCATTTTGTCGCTGAGCACGAACGGAACGCGCAGATTGTCCAGCGTGATGACCTTCGCCACCTGCTCGGGGTGTTGCTTGGCGTAATACATCGAAATG
Source organism: Bradyrhizobium canariense (assembly GCF_900105125.1). Lineage (NCBI taxonomy): Bacteria > Pseudomonadati > Pseudomonadota > Alphaproteobacteria > Hyphomicrobiales > Nitrobacteraceae > Bradyrhizobium > Bradyrhizobium canariense. Next base: position 7,785,887 of record NZ_LT629750.1, read on the forward strand.
TCTCCGCCGTTGGAGTGTCCAACCAGCGTGAGGTGGTCGTAATCAGCGTTTGGCTGCCGCTTCTTCAATTCACCGAGCACGAACTCAATATTCGCTTCGCCCTTTTCATAAACGCCCAGCCGGCCGACATAGGGCATCCCGACCTTGGTCATCAGCGGCGGGTCGGTCGGCAGATCCTGCTGGATGCTGGCAACGAGATATCCTCTGGCCGCGAGCACGTTGGCCAGGAATGAGTACTCGGTATTCTTGACGGTGTTGCCGTTGCTGATGATCGCGACCGGCAATTTCCAGAAGCCGTCATCGGCCTTCAGCTCGTAGTCGCGCCGCACGGCGAGATCGACTGCGACCGGCCGCTGTCGAGAGGCATCGAACAGATTCAGCGTCTCGTGGCTGATGCCCCACTTGCTGATGGCGAAATAGACGCCGGCAGCAAGCAGACAGACAGCGGCTAAGACGGTTATTCCCCTCTTCATGGTTTCCTCGATCACTTTTGATTCAACAGATGGTGTTCAACGTTTATTGGTCGAGGGAAGCGGCGTCGAAACAAAATTAAATTTGGGCAACTTTGCTGCCCCGCAGCAAATTATACTCACCGGGGTGCTACTTTCGTACTGATTGGTGCGACAATTAGTCCTTCTCTAGACTAATTATCTACCTGCGATCACCGACTCGTAATTCGGCCGCCGCAAATTCTCCGAAACACGCTCGCTAATTCGCCTGCACTTCGCCGTCATCGTTTTGGTTGGGCAGACCGAAACGGCGACATGTCTTTTCTTTGCCATTGCAGGAGTGTTGCGATGCGAGCGGTCTATCTCGCCCCCTTAGCTTTCGCCGTTGGGTTGATTGCCTCCAACGTTCACGCCGCGGAGACGCCGCGTGACATCAAGGGCCTTTATCTGATGACCGACTATCCGGCGGTCACGGTAAGGCCGGGCACGACGTCCAATATTCCGCTACGCCTGCAAAACTACGGGCTGGGACCGGAGCGATATCAGCTCTCCGTCACCGGCGTGCCGAGCGGCTGGACCGCGACGCTGTTGGGCGGCGGACAACCGGTCGCTGCCGCGATGCCGGCGCCGGACGCCAGCGTGCCCTTGCAGCTTCGCCTCGACGTGCCGGCGAAGACGGACATGACCGCCCAAACGATCACGATCAAGGCGGACGGGCAGGGCACCAACCAGGCGGCGCTGCCGATCAACGTGGCGCTCGCCAAGGAATTGCCGGCCAAACTGACCGTCGATTCCAAGCTTCCTGAACTTCGCGGTAGTCCGAAATCGAATTTCGAATATACGCTGACCATCAAGAACGACAGCGGACGCAATCTGACTGCGAGCTTCGCGGCCGAAGCGCCGGCCAATTTCGAGACCTCGTTCACGGAGGCCTACGGCACCCAGGAGCTGTCCTCGATTCCGATCGACGCTGGCCAGTCCAAGGACATCAAACTAAAAGTCCGTCCGCCGAGCACGATCGACGCCGGACATTTTCCGGTGAAGGTAACGGTCAAGGCCGAAGACGCCTCGGCGAATGTGAACCTCGCGCTGGATGTCGTCGGACAGCCGCAGCTTCAGGTATCGGGGCGCGACGGGTTGTTGAGCGCGCGTGCGGTCGCCTCCCAGCAAAGCTCGATCCCGATCGTCGTCACCAATACCGGCACCGCGCCGGCCGAGAACATCGCGCTGGCCGCGACCGCGCCGACGGGATGGAAAGTAACGTTCGAGCCTTCCACCATCGATCGGCTTGTCCCGGGCAAGGATAGCGAAGTCCAGGCGCTGGTGACGCCAAGCGACAAATCGCTGGCGGGCGATTACATGACCTCGATCAACGCAACCTCGCGCGGAGAATCCGCCTCCGGTCAGTTCCGCATCACGGTCGCGACCTCGACGGTATGGGGAATGGCCGGCGCCGGCGTGATCGGCGTGGCGCTTCTTTTGATGCTGGGCGCAGTTGCAAGGTTCGGCCGCCGATGAGTGATCCAGACAGCAACGCCGCCACAGCGGCAGACCACATCGTTATCGCGGCGCGAAGCCTCACCAAGGCCTATGAAGGGCTGAGCGTCGTCGACGCCATCAACTTCGACATCGTCAAGGGCGAGGTGTTTGGATTGCTCGGGCCGAACGGCGCGGGCAAGACCACGACGATCCTGATGATGCTCGGCCTCACCGAGATATCCGCAGGCACGGTCAGTGTACTGGGTTACAATCCGGCGCGCTCGCCGCTGCAAGTCAAACGCCGGGTCGGTTATCTCCCCGACTCGGTCGGCTTCTACGATCATCTGACCGCGAGCGAGAACCTTGCCTATACCGCGAAGCTGATGGGTCTTGCGCCGGCGGAACGGACACGTCGTATCGCAGGGGCGCTGGCGCGGGTGCGGTTATCAGAGGTCGCCGACAAGCGCGTGGCGACGTTCTCCCGCGGCATGCGTCAGCGGCTTGGTCTCGCCGAGATCATCGTCAAGCAGGCCGAGATTGCGATTCTGGACGAGCCGACGTCGGGGCTGGATCCTCAGGCCACGCTTGAGTTCTTGGGTCTGATCGAAGAGCTCAAGACCGAAGGCGTGACGGTGCTGCTGTCATCGCATGCGCTCGATCAGGTGCAGCGGGTCTGCGATCGTGTGGCCCTGTTTCAGGCCGGACGTATCGTGCTGATGGGCGCCGTTACCGATCTCGCCCGTCAGGTGCTCGGAGCCGGCTTCGTGGTCGAAGTCGAGGCCGATGGCACAGGCCTCGCGCGGCGGCTTGCGACCATCCCCGGCGTGACCAATGTCGAGACGCTGGCCGCGGATCGCTTTCGCATGACGGCGGATCGGGACGTGCGGCCGGACGCGGCCTATGCCGTGGTCGGCGCCAACGGAAGCCTGCGAAGGCTCTCGGTCGATGAGCCGAGCCTTGAGGCGATCTATGCCCGTTACTTCCAGAACCAGACGGACTCACCAGGAGGAACGCGTCATGCGGCGTGAGGGCTCGCCTTTCCAGGGGCTTGGCAGCGTGATGGTCAAGGAACTGGCGGACAACCTGTCGAGCGCGCGAATGCTGGTGCTCGAACTGCTGATCGTGCTGACGGCGCTGGCCGCACTTTATGGCGCGATCGACAGTCTCCGGCAGACCACAGCGGAAGATCCGTTCCTGCTGCTGCGGCTGTTTACGGTCGAGCGCGCGCCGCTGCCGTCCTTTGTCGCGATCCTGGGATTTCTGATCCCGCTGATGGCGATCGGGCTCGGCTTCGACGCCATCAATAGCGAGCATAACCGGCGGACGCTGTCGCGAATCCTGGCACAGCCGATCTATCGCGACGCGCTGTTGATGGGAAAATTCCTCGCGGGTCTCGCCACGCTGGCGATCAGCCTGACCGCGCTGTGGCTGATGGTGATTGGCCTCGGCCTGATCTTTCTGGGCGTGCCGCCGGGCGGCGAGGAGATCGCGCGCTCGCTCGCATTCCTGGTGATCGCGGTTTTCTATGCCGGGGTCTGGCTGTCGCTCGCGATGCTGCTCTCGATCGTGTTCCGTTCGCCCGCTACGGCGGCGTTGGTCGCGCTCGGCATCTGGCTGTTCCTCGCCATCCTGTGGCCGATGCTGGCGCCGGCCTTCGCGCAAGTGATCGCGCCGCCGGATCCGCGCTATGCCGCGCTCGGGCTTGATACGCCCGATACCGCGATCTGGGCGCTGACGCTGTCGCGCTTCTCGCCGAACCATCTGTTCGGTGAGGCGATGCTGGCAGTGTTGTCACCCTCGACACGGTCGCTCGGTCCGGTGTTCATCGATCAGTTGCGCGGCGCCGTGATGGGAGCGCCGTTGCCGCTCGGCCAGAGCCTCCTGATCGCCTGGCCGCAGACGGTGTGTCTGATCGCCGGCACGATCGTGCTGTTTGTCGCAGGCTATGTCGTGTTCCAGCGCCAGGAAGTCAGGGCGTAGGACCGTGGGGCGGCGGTGACGTGCCTCCGACGTCACGCGCCGTCCCGCTTGGATTTCTTGCGCGTGGGCGTATTGCGCGACGCCGTGTGGTGCAAGGTGCGGGAGAAATAATCCCGCGCCACGGCATCCAGCGCGGCCGAGATCATCTCGGATGGTTCGGCCGCGCGACCATCGCGCTCGGCCTCCAGCCGTTCCGCCACCTCAAGATATTGCATGGCAAGCTCGCGCAGCCGGCGGGATTCCTCATCATCGGCAACCGGATCGGTCATCGCCAACAGATCCATCGCGCGCAGGCGCGCATGATCGCTTTTCAGGTCGGCCATGAAGCGCCTCCTTTGGGCTTTCCTCCTGTTTAAAACGCAGATGCGCGGCCGTTCGTCCGTTGGTCCCGCAGGACCGAACGTCGATACTGTCAGGAGCTAAGCGCGGGAGCCATGTCCTGTTCCGGAGTCACAGCCGAGTTTTTTCGCAATTCTGGTAGTGTCTCAATTTGAATGAGACACTACTCCGCTTTATCGGAGGATTTATTTGGTGACGATTTTCTCGTCGCGTGGACCGTAGTGCCGCGGTGGCGAGCCCACTTCCAGCGCGCCGAGGTCGGGCGCCTTGCCGCTGAAGCCGTCGGTGATACCGGGTAGTTCAATACCCGCATCCACCGCCGCAGAAGTTGGCTTCAGGCGGAAGTCGAAATCGGCGGGGTCGTAGACATGTTGCGGATCACTGGCTGACGGCATCGCGACATGCATGAAGCTGTCATAGTCGACCATTACGCCGTGCTTCTCCTGGCCTGTGCCGGCCCGAAAATCGTCCAGTGTCTTGTAGGAACGTTTCACCTGTGCGCTGGGATCATAGTCGATGCGCCGAGCGAAGTCCGGCGTGTTCCACTGGAACAGATCGGCCCCGGGCGCGCTGGCCCGGAAGCCGTCATAGTCCATCGTGTTGGTATTGGCCGGCGAGTTCATCGTGAAGATAGTGGCCGTTATGCCCGAGCCAATGAAAAGGTTGTTCCGGAAGTGCATGTTCTGCGCCGGGCCCGCGCCGCCTTCTCCGATGAAGGTGTTGTTGTAGCTGAGAATGCCCGACGAGCCTTCGATATATTTCAGGGCTCCGTTGGTGTTGTAGACGATGTTGCGCACCCAGTAGAACGGGCCGCCATAGCCCGGCTGCACGCTGAAGGCGCGGTCGGCCAGATTGAAGCAGCGATTATCGAACGCGCGGATGTTTCGTCCGCCGCCATCCATCTCGATGCAATTGTCGCCCATGTTGCTGATGTCGTTGCCGTAGAAATCGTCCGATTCCGGGAACCGGTCGCGGATTTCCTTGGACGAATTGCCTTCGGGCAGCTTTACGCCGTCCGGCACGCCATAGGTTGCGAAGTCGATGCCGTCATGAAAATTGGTGATCTTGTTGTAAGCCACCACATGGCCCTGGCCGTAGACCTTGATGGCATATTCCGACAGCAGCAGTTCGGGATAGCCGCTGAAGGACGACCAGCGCGCGCCGGTCCAGCCCATCATATGATCGGGATCGTGGCGGCCGTTGATCGTGTTGTCGGCGATGTAGAAATCCTTGGAGCCGGACCAGTCGTCCTGCACCGCGCGGCCGACATCGTAGAGCTTGGAATGTTTCAGGGTGAAGCCGCTGGAGCCGGCGATGTCCTTGATGCCGAGCAGGAAGGCGACATTGGTGTTTCTGATCGTAATGCCTTCGAAGTAGTTGTAGTTGGCGCCCATCAGGTTGAAGAGGGTCTGCGCGCCGGCACCGTCAAAGATCACCTCGCCATCATCAGCGCCCTTGATCACGATCGGCTTCTCGGCAGTGCCGCTGCCGGTGAGGTAATAGGTGCCATCGAAATAATTGCCCATCGAAAGATTGCCGACCTTGGGATCAGTGGTCAGGTAATGGAAGCGGTCGCCGGTATAGATGCCGGCATGGACCAGGATGGTATCGCCCGGCTGCACGCGCACGGGATAGGCGTTTTCATAATCGTAATGGGCGCCGCCCTCGAAATACGCCGCCATGATCGAAGGGAAATTCGGCTCCTGCTTCGGTCCTTTCCAGTCTACCGGGTAGACATGATAGACGTGCCCGCCCGGAGCGGGCATTGGTTCCTTGCGGGTGTGGAAGGTCACCGTCCTGGTCGCGTTGCCGCCATCCGGATCGGACAGGGTGAATTTGGCTTCGTAGTCGGTGTCCGGAGTCAGCGCCAACAGGCTGCCCGTCAGCATGTTGGGCACTTCATATTTGAACAGCGGATAACGGTTGGGACCCCCGGGGCCAGGGACCGCGCCGACAAACTCGCCATTGCCGCCGGCGCGCAACAGCGGCAAGCCGGTCTTCCAGGCCTGATCGCCCTTCTTGCGATAGGCGACCTCCGCCTTGGCATTGGTGTTATCGTCGCCGGTGATGCGCCAGTCGAAGCCCGCTGATATCAGCGTGGGGCGTTCCACTGTCAGTGCGCCAGCGTGGACGCTGTTGGCCGCGTGGGCCGGCGGGCTCGTCAGCAGCGCTGCGCCACACAAACCGAACGCCCATGCGGAGAGCGGGGTTTTCATTCTGATCATTTTTTTTAATCTCCCCAGACAGCTCAAAGAGAGCCAAGCGGACCTATAAATGATTCCCGCCGCACAAATCCCTCGAAAGCCAGCGGCAAAAATGCAGCGCTGGGGAGTGCTTTCATGAGTGCAATGAGGTGTTTCTTCGTGCGCTTTTACAGTTACTGTCCGTATTGAGTCCGCTCCCGAGCGAAAGCACCGCTTCGCCGGCGCTCCGGGTTGCTACGTTATCCTAGGCGGATTCCCGGCTGAAGATTGAGACACGACTGCAATTTTGGGATGGGATTTACGCGAGTCGATCTAGCGACGACGCGCGACCGCAACGCCGAATAAAAACGCCACGAACAGGCTCGCCAGTGGCGCTTCACGGGTGATGGCGCTGATGGTCGACAGCGGCATGCCCGGCTTCCGCGCAGCCACCACCGCGTCGCTCAAGCGATCGACCGCGCTTTGCAGCGCCGCCGTCACGTCGGTGATGGTGCGAGACACATCGGTCGCGGTATCGATGGCGCGCTCCGCCATGCCGGGCTGCGACGTGGGTTCGGGGGTCTCAAAGCTCACATCAGGCTCGCTTGTTGGTACCGGCGCCGCAGGACTACCCGCGTGAGGCGATAGGAAGTACGAGGCCGCCACCATTGGCTATCCGCGCGAGCGCTAGTCTTGAACAGCGGGTCTTTAGGACCTTTGGCTATCCGCGACGGCGCCGTTCTGAACGGCGGGTGACGGCCTCCGGAAACAAATGCGGGGCCAGGAATTTTGTTCCGCAAGTTCGGCTCGTTTTGGAAGTGGGCTGCTTGATCCCGGCGATATCAGGAACAAGTTGGCGTTGAGGGGAGCGGAAGAATATGACCAAATGGCCATAGCCCCGTCACGGGCCCGGAAGCCGTCGCCACCAGGAGCGGAGGAAGAAATGGCAACCAAAAAGACCGCTATAGATGCGAACAAGGCAACGCATTCACTGTCGCGCAGGCAGATGTTAGGCAGCGGCGGCACGCTGTTGGGCGGCGCTGTCGTCGGCGGCTTCGCCGGCGGGCAGGCCTTGGCCGGACAGCCCGGGTCCACTTCCGAAAACCTGCCGCCCAATATTCCGGAATGGATGAAAGCGCCGGGCGATCCGATGGGCGCCCAGCTCTATGGAGAGCCGTCGCCGTTCGAGAAGAACGTCATCAAGAACATCCCGAAGAATTTGCCGCAATATCTCTCAGCCTCGGGACGCACGCCGCTTGGCGATCTCGACGGCATCATCACGCCGAACGGGCTGTTCTACGAACGTCACCATGGCGGCGTTCCCACCATCGATCCCGACCAGCACCGGCTGATGCTGCATGGACTGGTCGAGCGTCCCATGATTTTCACGATGGAGGACATCCGCCGCTTTCCATCGCAATCGCGGATTCACTTTCTCGAATGCTCAGGCAATCCGGTTTACACAAAACCTTATGGCAAGACCGCATCCGACCTGATGGGATTGTTGAGTTGCGCGGAGTGGACCGGCGTCAGTCTTAAACTTGTACTTGAAGAGGCCGGACTTCGTCCCGAAGCGAAATGGCTGGTGGCCGAAGGCGCCGATGCGGCGGCGTTGACGCGCTCGATCCCGATCGAAAAATGCCTCGACGACGCCATGCTGGTCTACAGCCAGAACGGCGAGCGGTTGCGCCCGCAGCAGGGATATCCGCTGCGGCTGCTGCTGCCCGGCTTCGAAGGCAATATGAATGTGAAATGGCTGCGCCGTCTGAAGGCCGTGACCGAGCCGGCCTACTCGCGCGAGGAGACCTCGAAATACACCGACCTGATGCCTGACGGGACCGCGCGCGAATTCACCTTCTACATGGAAGCGAAATCGATCATCACCCGGCCGTCGGGCGGCCAGAAGCTCAAGCAACCCGGTTTCCATGAAATCACCGGCCTGGCCTGGAGCGGGCATGGCAAGATCAGGCGCGTCGACGTGTCCGTCGACGACGGCAAGAACTGGCAGGAAGCGCAATTGCAGGAGCCGGTGCTGACCCGCGCCCTGACGCGCTTCCGGCTGCCATGGCAATGGGATGGGCAGCCGGCGGTGATCCAGAGCCGCGCCATCGACGAGACCGGTTATGTGCAGCCGACATTCTCGGAGCTGACCGCCGTTCGCGGCGTGAATTCATTCTATCACAACAATGCCATTCAGCCGTGGCGCATCGATGCGCAGGGGCAGGTGACCAATGCCAATGCTTAAATCCGCTCTGGCGACGCTCACGCTGTTGACACTGGCGTTGTCGGCCCGCGCCGAGGCGCAGGGCCATTACGGCATCGGGCGAACCGCAACGGACGGGGAAATCGCCGGCTGGAATATCGATATCGGCCGCGACGGTTCGAACCTTCCGCCCGGAAGCGGCAGCGTTGCCCACGGCCACGAGGTATTCGATCAGCAATGCGCGGCGTGCCATGGCGAGAAAGGCGAGGGTGGCGTTGGCGAGCGGCTGGTCGGCGGCCAGGGTACAATCGCAACGCTAAAGCCGATCAAGACCGTCGGCAGCTACTGGCCTTATGCCCCGACGCTGTTCGACTATATCCGCCGCGCGATGCCGCAAAACGCGCCACAGTCGCTCAGCAATGACGACGTCTATGCAGTCTCTGCCTATATCCTCAACATGAACGGGCTCTTCCCTGCCGACGCGACGCTCGACGCCAAGTCGCTGAGCGCGATCAAGATGCCGAACCGGAGCATGTTCACGGAGGATCCAAGGCCCGACGTCAAGAATCCGGCCTGCGAGAAGGGCTGCTAGATCCCGGCCGGGCGGCGCAAGCCGGTCACAAAATCAGACATGGACCTGACGGCGTTTGTTCGATTACGCTGATGCCGTGATCGCAATGCCAGGCCAGGATTTGATCCACCGTGACCAGAACTGAAGTTATCGACCGCGTCAGCCAGCACTTTCATTCCGGTGATTTTCTCGATGAGCTCGGCCGCAGGGTTGCGTATCAGACCGAAAGCCAAAATACCGGCAGGGAGAAGGAGCTGCGCGCCTATCTTGAAGCGGAGCTGCAACCCGTTTTTTCAGAACTTGGCTTCACCTCGAAATTGATTGAATCGCCAAGCGGGAAGCATCCTTATCTGATAGCTGACTATAAAGAGAGCGCCTCGGCGCCGACCGTTCTCACCTATGGCCATGGCGATGTCGTCGACGGCATGGTGGGCGAATGGCGCAACAACCTCGATCCCTGGCGGCTGACGACGGCAGGCAATCGCGTTTATGGCCGCGGCACCGCCGATAATAAAGGGCAGCATTCCATCAATCTGTCGGCGTTGCGCGCGGTTCGCGAAGCCCGCGGCGGCAAGCTCGGCTTCAACGCCAAGTTCATCATCGAGATGGGCGAGGAGATCGGCTCGCCGGATCTCGCTGAGGTCTGCGACTCCCTGCGCAATGAACTCAAGGCCGATGTGTTCATCGGCTCCGACGGGCCACGGCTGTCGGCAGATCGCCCGACGATATTCCTCGGCTGCCGCGGGGGCTTACGGATACATCTTGATGTCGAACTGCGCGAGGGCGGTCATCATTCCGGCAATTGGGGCGGCGTGCTGGCCAATCCGGCGACGATCCTCGCCAATGCGATCGGTTCGCTGGTTGACGGACAAGGGCACCTGCTGCTGGAGGAGATGAAGCCGCCGCGGCTCTCGAACCAGATTCGCGCCATGCTCGCCGACGTCAAGGTCGAGCCGACGGCGGATGAGCCGGCGCTGTCGCCGAATTGGGGCGAGGACGGCCTGTCACCGGCCGAAAGGCTCTATGCCTGGAATACGCTCGAGGTGCTGGCGATCTCATCGGGGAATATCGACAAGCCGGCAAATGCCATTCCCGGCCGCGCGCGGGCGGTGCTGCAGCTTCGCTTTGTCGTCGGCACGCAGATCGAAAAGGTCGTGCCCGCGATCCAGCGCCATTTCGACGCAAAAGGATTCTCGATGGTGAAGGTGCGCGCGGCGCAAAGCTTTGCGGCGTCGCGCGCCGATCTCGATAGTCCCTGGATCAAATGGGCGGCGGACTCGATCCGGCAGACCACCGGCAAGGAGCCGGCGATCCTGCCGAATTTCGGCGGCTCGCTGCCGAACGATGTGTTCTCCGAGGTGCTCGGGCTGCCCACGATCTGGGTGCCGCATTCCTATCCGGGCTGTTCCCAGCATGCGCCCGACGAACACATCCTGCTGCCCGTGACGGAGGAAGCGCTGCGCATGATGGCGGGCCTGTTCTGGGATTTAGGCGAGATGCCGCGCCCGCTCTAGCGGGGCGTATCAAGGGGACTATCCGCGGACGAAGGTAAAGAGCGTTTTGAGGCGAAGTCGAAGAGATAGGTAAAAACCGATGGCTACGAAGTGAGTGTGTTTGACCGTCGCTTTGTCGTCGCTGGGTTGTTGGCGATGCCCGCGGGCAGGGCGTCAGCGCAGGGCAGCGAGTTCTCCGGCGAGTTGACGGCGTCGCACTCGCTGCCGGTCATCAAAATCGTGATCCTCAACGCCAGCGGTGTGCAACGCCAGGCCATCGCGCTGATCGACACCGGCTCGGCAAGTTGCCTGGTCGAACAATCGATCCCGAAGGAGTTGGGTCTGGTCCAGGCAGGTAGCGAGGAGGCCTTGACTCACGATGGCAAGCGGACAGATCCGCTCTACAGTTGCCAGTTCAGATTCCCGGACGGGCATTCTTTCGACTTGCAGGCCGCGGCCAGGCCGATGCAGACGGCGGCGCTGTCATTTGATGCGATCATCGGAATGAGCCTTCTGCGATATTACGATGTCCGGATCAAAGCATTGGAGCGGCTGGTAACCCTTCGCTGGCTGGGCGCTTAAAGAGATCGAATCCGGACATCCTCGGGTACAGACCGGCCTACAGGATCGCATCAAGGGGATATCGAGGATGGCGTCATCGGGGGAAGCGGCTTCATCGACGGCATTTCCCGCGCAGTCGGCGAGTAAACCGATCGCCAGGCTCGTGATCGCAACGTCGATCGGCAATGCGCTCGAATGGTACGACATCGCCGTCTACGGATATTTCGCCGTTTATATCTCCAGGGCTTTCTTTCCGAACAGCGATCCCACCATTTCACTGCTGCTGACGCTCGGCACGTTCGGGCTGTCGTTCATCACCCGTCCGCTGGGTGGCGTGATCCTTGGGACCTATGCCGACCGCTACGGCCGCAAGGCGTCGTTGATGGTATCGATCGTGCTGATGACACTCGGCACGTTCGCGATCGCGGTCATGCCGACCTACGAGCGCATCGGCATTCTGGCGCCCGTCGCGGTTCTTCTGGCGCGCCTCGTGCAGGGATTTTCGGCCGGCGGCGAATTCGGCAGTTCAACCGCAATTTTGGTGGAGCATGCGCCTGAGCGGCGCGGCTTCATCGCCAGCTGGCAGTTTGCGACCCAGGGCTTGGGCAACGTGTTCGCCTCCGCCTTCGGCGTCGGTCTTACCTTGTCGCTGGCGCCAGCCGATCTGCAATCCTGGGGCTGGCGAATTCCGTTCCTGTTCGGCGTCCTGATCGGACCGGCCGGCATCTATATCCGCAACAACATCGAGGACGCCGGCGCGCCGCCGGCGACGAAACAGGACTCGCCGATCCGGGAAGTGCTGTCGTATCAGAAGATGCGGGTCGCCCTGGGCATCGGCGTGCTCGCGATCTCGACCGCGGTCAATTACCTCATCCTGTACATGCCGACCTATGCGGTTAAAACGCTCAATCTGCCGCCGTCGGTCGGCTATATCGCGACCTTTGTCGGGGCCATCGTCGTGACCATTCTGGCTCCGATCGCGGGCATGGTCTCCGACCGGATCGGGCGCACCACGCATATGATTGTCATCAACGGGCTGCTGCTGGTCTCGATCTTTCCTGCGTTCCTGCTTCTCACCAAGGTGCCGACGCCGTTCATCATCATCGCCGTCGTATTCTGGCTCGCCGCGCTGAAGTCGCTCTATTATGGCCCGCTCGCGGCACTGATGTCCGAACTGCTTCCTCCGGCGACGCGCGCCACCGGCCTTGGCCTCGGCTACAACGTCGGCGTCATGGTGTTCGGCGGCATGGGGCCGGTCATCATGGCGTGGCTGGGCGGTTTCGCTGTCATCGGCGATCTCGCGCCGGGCTATTATCTCACTTTGGTAGGCGTGTTGAGCATGTCGGCGCTGATCGAAATCAGGCGCACCAAAGCCGACGTAAGCTTCGTGTAAGGTTCGCACGCGGCCGATCCCGTATTCGTCCACGTCGGCCGAACCGGCTAGGGCAGCGCGTACGCGATCAGCGAATCCCCAAGCGTGGTTCCCAATTTGCCGTGGCCGCCGGCGGCGATCACGACGAACTGTTTGCCGGCTTGCCCCGCGCGGTAGGTCATCGGCATGGCCTGGCCGCCGGCCGGGAGGCGGCCCTTCCAGAGTTCTGCGCCGGTCTCGACATTGAACGCGCGCAGATAATTATCCATCGCCGATGCGATGAATATGAGCCCGCCGGCGGTAACGATCGGCCCGCCCAGGTTTGGCGTTCCCTGAACAAGCGCTGCAGGGTTTTTGGCCATATCGGCCGTGGTCCCCAGCGGTACTTTCCACCGGATGGATCCCTTGGACAAATCGACGGCAACCAATTCGCCCCACGGTGGAGGATTGCAAGGCAACCCGAGCGGTGAATGAACGACCTCGCGGCTCATGCCGTAGGGCGTTCCGTGCTGTGGAGAAACTTCGGCGCGCAGCTCACCCTTGCGAGCAGCATTCTCGACCGGCTTGTACTGATCTCGCGGGATCAGATGAACTTCCATCGGTAGATTGTTGATATTGGTGACAAAGATCTGCCGTTCCGGATCAAACGCGCCGCTGCTCCAGTTCATCCCGCCAAGATTGCCGGGAAAGGCGATGGTTCCCTGTACGCTCGGCGGGGTGAAGATTCCCTCCGATCTCAACTTTTCCATTCGGCTGCGGCAGGCCTCGCGCTCTTCGGGATTGATGCCCCAGGCGTCTTTTGCCGTGAGGGTTTGCGGTACGATCGCGGGCGGTGCCAGCGGGAAAGGCTGCGTCGGCGAAGCGTCTTCGCCTTCGGCATCGCTGTTGGGAACAGGGCGCTCCTCGACGCCGAAAATCGGACTTCCAGTCTCTCGGTTCAGGACAAAGAGGTTTCCGGTCTTGTTGCCTTGAATCACCACAGGTGTCTCGACGCCATCGTGGCGCAGGGTGCCAAGCACCGGCTGCGCTGCCGTATCGTAGTCCCACATGTCGTGATGAACGAGTTGAAATCCCCACACCAGTTCGCCGGTCTTTGCAGACAGCGCAACGACCGAGTTCGCCCATTTGTTGTCGCCGGGCCGTTTGAAGCCGTGATAGTCGGGGCTGGCGCTGCCTGTCGGAAGAAACACGAGGCCGCGCCGGGCATCGACCGAAATGGTCGACCAGACGTTGCCTGCTCCGGTCAGCCCGAGGTTTCCCTGGATTGGATTCCAGCTCCAGCGAAGCTGGCCGTTTCTTGCGTCAAACGCCCTTACGACGCCGTTCGGGCTATCGACGCGGTCGTTGTCGGCGATCGAGGAGCCGACGATGACGAGATCATCGATCACCGCTGGCGCCGAGGTTTCCTCATATTCGCCCCGCCGGGTGATGTTGGAAATTCCTGTCTTCAGATCGATCTGTCCCTCCACGCCGAAATCGGCACAAGGCTGGCCGGTTGGCGCATCCAGCGCAAAAAGCCGGGCATCGATCGTGGCCAGGAAAATGCGCTGATGGCAGGCGCCGCTGTCGGCACGCCCTGAATCGGACCAGAACGTAACGCTGCGATTGATCAGCCCCTCGGAGTAGCGGGTATGCAGATCGATCTTCGGATCGAAGCTCCATTTCTCCTTGCCGGTTTCAGGATCGAGCGCGACAACGCGATTGAACGGCGTGCTGAGAAACATCGTTCCGCCGACAACAATCGGCGTTGCTTCAAATTCGCTCTTGGGGCGATCGCCGCTGCCGTCGGAAACGTCTCCGGTATGATATTCCCAGACGGGCTTTAGCTGCGCGACATTGCTCCTGTCGATTTGGTTCAGGGACGAGTAACGGCTGCCGCCGGAATCGCCTCCGTAGAAAGCCCAGGTTCCGGTTCCCGCAGCCGCTAATTCCTCGGCTACCGCATTGCGCGCCGTTATCACCGACAGAACGATTGCGGCTATGCTGATCGACAGGGAACGCATGGACCCTCTTGTTTTCGACGGCCTCGATCTGGCCGTGACTATATTCGAGCGAGAAGCGCCGTCGAGCCGGTTGTTCATCAGGCCAGAACAAAAAACCCGTCATCATTTATATGCTTTTCGTTCAGAACATATTCATGCGGATTCGCTCAGATTGAACGTGGGCCAGCTCCGAAAGATTGGTCAGACCCGATGAACGACCCAGGCCACTCCAAAGAACCCAAGTACCATCGGACGAGCGTCGCGGTATTGTATGCTGCGCTGGTCATGATTAATGGAATCTTCGGCGGTACGGCCGCGCAAGCAGCCGAGCTCACGCCGCACGACATGGCGCTGCTCGACCGTCTGACCTGGGGAATCAACCCGTCGAGTGCGGCGCATCTTCAAGCTGTTGGCACGGAGCGCTGGCTGTCGGAGCAATTGCATCCGCCTGCGAACAACGCATTGGCGGAAGCCGCTCAAACGCAAATCGAGGCGATGCCTGATGTCCACAAGTTTCCATTCGACATCGCGGTGGCGTTCGATCAGCAGGCGAAGTCCGCCAACCAGGTTACCGACCCCGACCAGAAGAAGGCCGCGCAACAGGTCTATCAGCAGGCGATGAACGACCGGGCGAAGCAGGCAGCAGCGCGCAGCATTCTGCGCGCGCTCTATGCGCCGGATCAATTGCGCCAGCGCATGACGTGGTTCTGGTTCAATCATTTCAACGTCCATCAATACAAGGCGAACATCCGCATTCTCGTCGGCGACTATGAGGATCGCGCCATCAGGCCGTTTGCGCTCGGCAAGTTCCACGATCTGCTCACCGCGACGCTCTATCATCCGGCGATGCTGCGTTATCTCGACAACGCCGAGAACGCGGCCGGCCATCTGAACGAAAACTATGCCCGCGAGATCATGGAGCTGCACACCATGGGCGTCGGCTCGGGTTACACGCAGGCGGATGTCGAGGCGCTCGCGCGTATCCTGACCGGCGTCGGGATCGATCTGAAACCGGAAGACCCCAAGCTGAAGCCAGAATTGCAATCGCAGCTGGTGCGTGAGGGCGCGTTCGAATTCAATCCGGCCCGGCACGATTATGGTGACAAGATTTTCCTGGGGCATACCATTAGGGGTCGCGGACTCGCCGAAGTCGATGAAGCGGTCGATATTCTGGTTCACCATCCCGCAACGGCGACGCACCTGTCGCGCCAGATCGCGACCTATTTTGTGTCGGAAAGTCCACCGGAAACGCTGGTCCAGAAAATGGCGCAGACCTTCAAGAGCAGCGATGGCGATATCTCGGCCGTGTTGTCCACGATGGTTCACGCGCCGGAGTTCGCCGCTTCCCTGAAATCCGGTGCCAAGTTCAAGGATCCCGTGCAATACGTGTTCTCGGCCGTCCGTCTCGCCTACGACGACAAGGTCATTCTGAATACGCTGCCGATCCAGGGCTGGCTCAACCGCCTGGGCGAAGGACTGTTCAATCACGAGACGCCGGACGGCTTTTCGATGACGTCCGCGTCCTGGAACGGGCCCGGACAGATGATGGTGCGTTTCGAGATCGCGCGCCAGATCGGCTCCGGTTCTTCGGGCCTGTTCAAGACGGATGGGCCGAATGCGGTCGATCAGCCGGCTTTCCCGCTGATCGCAAACGCGCTTTACTTCAATGGATTGCGGCAGACGCTAACGCCGACCACGCTTGCCGCGTTGGATCAAGCAATCTCGCCGCAGGACTGGAATACGCTGTTTCTGTCGTCGCCCGAGTTTATGCGCTAACCACAGAGATAAGGGATCGCGATCCATGAATCGACGTGAACTGATCAAGGCTTTTGCATCGCTGGTTCCGATGACGGTGGGGGGCCGCGTCTGGGCCGCGCCCGCAACTGACGCACGGCTGCTGGTGGTATTCCTGCGTGGCGCTTATGACGCCGCCAATGTCGTCGTTCCCGTGTCGAGCGACTTCTATCACACTTCGCGGCCCGCGCTCGGCATTGCCAAGCCCGATGCCGGCAACCCGAATGCGGCGTTGTCGCTTGATGCGGACTGGGGGCTGCACCCGTCCTTGCGCGACAGCATCTATCCGCTATGGGCCAAGCGCGAGATTGCGTTCGTGCCGTTCGCGGGCACGTCGGATGATCTGACGCGCAGCCATTTCGAGACCCAGGACACGATCGAGCTCGGCCAGTCCGTCGGCGGCTCGCGCGACTATCGCTCGGGCTTCATGAGCCGGCTCGCCACCGAGCTGACGCGCGTCAAACCGATTTCGTTCACCGATCAGCTCCCGCTGATCTTTCGCGGCAAATCGCAGACGCCGAATATCGGATTGAACAGCGTCGGCAAGCCAGGCGTTGACGATCGTCAGGCCAAACTGATCAAGGAGATGTATGCGCAAAGCGACCTGGCTTCATCAGTGTCGGAAGGATTCAGGATTCGCGACGACGTCTACCGCTCGATCTCGGAGGAGATGACAGCGGCCAATCGCGGCGCGGTTTCGCCGCGCGGGTTTGAGCTTTCAGCGCGGCGTATCGGCCGGCTGATGCGCGAGCAGTTCAACCTCGGCTTCGTCGATGTCGGCGGCTGGGATACGCATGTCAACCAGGGTGCGGCCACCGGCTATCTCGCCGATCGGCTCGGCGAGCTTGGCCGCGGGCTCGCCGGTTTTTCCGAAGAGATCGGACAGCCGGGATGGCGCGATACGGTGGTGGTCGTGATCTCCGAATTCGGCCGCACCTTTCGCGAGAATGGTGATCGCGGCACCGATCATGGCCATGGCAGCGTCTATTGGGTGATGGGCGGCGGCATCAATGGCGGCCGCATCCTCGGCGAGCAGGTCAAGGTCGACCAGGCGAATCTGTTTCAGAATCGCGACTATCCGGTGCTGACGGATTATCGCGCGATGTTCGCAGGCTTGTTCGAGCGGATGTTCGGATTGGACAATGCAAGCATTCAGCGGATCTTCGCCGACGCCCATCCGGCGGAGTTGGGACTGGTGTAAGCGCGGGGCGTCAGCCCCTTTTGTTATTCTGAATTTACTGCTGGGGCACGTCCCTGATGACAGGGCCTTTCGGGGCCGGCGCCGCATTCACTGGAGCTTCGGCTTTCGGCGCAACGGCGGCCGGCGCGTTGCGGCCTCCGGGCGGCACATAAATAAAGGCGGCGGCAAGCACCGCCAGCGCGACAATGGCACCCAGAATTCCCGCGACTTTTTGCGAGTTCATTTTTCGTCCCTTTGGTGGCCTGCCGGATGTAAACCCGGCAAATGACCTTGGCTGCCGTCATCTTTAGCAGCAGAGCAGGGCAAGCGGCAATCATCCGGCAAGGCGGCAGAGTCTGATTCCATCGCAGAATCAGACTCCATGCCGGTGCCGCTATCGGCCCTCGACCACGCCGGTCGGGTCCGCACTGAGCCAGCGATAGATCACGCCGCCCAACACGCCACCGATCAAGGGCGCAACCCAGAACATCCAAAGCTGCGCCAGCGCCCAGCCGCCAACGAACAGTGCCGGGCCGGTGCTGCGCGCCGGATTGACCGAGGTGTTGGTGACGGGAATGCTGACCAGATGGATCATCACCAGCGCCAGCCCGATCGCCAGCGGCGCAAAGCCGGCGGGCGCCTTGCCGTGGGTCGAGCCCATGATGATGAACAGGAACATCATGGTCATCACCACTTCCGTGATGAAGCAGACCACCATGTTGTAATGGCCCGGCGAATGCTCGCCATAGCCGTTCGATGCAAAGCCCTTGGCAAGGTCGAAGCCAGCCGTACCGCTCGCGATCACGTAGAGTACCGCCGAAGCCACCACAGCGCCGATCACCTGCGCGACCACGTAAGGAAGGATCTGTCCAGCCGGGAAACGGCCGCCTGCGGCAAGCCCGACTGTGACCGCCGGGTTGAGATGGCAACCCGAGATGTGACCGATCGCATAGGCCATTGTCACGACACTCAACCCGAACGCGAGCGCCACGCCGAGCAGGCCGATGCCGACCTGAGGAAATCCGGCGGCAATGACGGCGCTGCCGCATCCGGCAAATGTCAGCCAAAACGTACCGATCGCTTCTGCGACATATTTCTGCGCGTTCATGACGTCCTCCCGGTCGTTGACTTCTTGGTTTCGAAGAGCGTGATGTAATCACATGCCAGATTCTGTCTGCCGTCAACTCGGCACCTGCATTGCATTCTTCGCTGGGGAAAACGCATCGTAAAAATGACATTGCATTTTGATCAGATCCACGCCAGGCAAGTCGTTTGGTTGTCGCAATCGACGGCGATAGTTTGTACGGTCTGGCAATCACTTATGCGTCGAGCGGCACATCAAATTGAGCGAAATTCAAACAACTGACATCGAAGGGCGGCCGCAGGTTTCGCAGGGCAGCCTGCCGCTTATGGGATTGAGCGCGCTCGGCATTGTGTTCGGCGATATCGGGACCAGCCCGCTTTACACGTTCAAGACCATTCTCGGCACGGCCGCAGCGCCGTCGAATCCGGCCACGGTCCTGGGCGCGCTTTCGCTGGTGCTGTGGACGCTGTTCATCATCACCACGATCAAATATGTCTCGTTCGCGATGCGCGTCGATAATGACGGCGAAGGCGGTATCCTCGCCTTGATGGCGTTGTTGGGCGTGAAGAAACAACAGCGCCCGACCATTGTCGCGGTCGGCCTGTTCGGAGCGGCCCTGATCTACGGCGACGGCGCGATCACGCCGGCGATCTCGGTGCTGTCGGCGCTGGAAGGCCTCAACATGGCGACACCGGCGCTGCAACCCTATGTCGTTCCCGCAGCAGTAGTGATCCTGCTCGCGCTGTTCGCGATCCAGTCACAGGGCACGGCCAGGATCGGGCACCTGTTCGGCCCGGTCATGCTGCTCTGGTTTCTCACCATGGCGGTGATGGGCATCGCGGGGATCATGCGGCATCCCTCGGTGTTCGCAGCGCTCAATCCCTATTACGGCCTGTCCTATCTGTTTTCCAATGGCGCCACCGGCTTCCTGGTGCTGGGGGCGGTGTTTCTCTGCGTCACGGGCGCCGAGGCGCTCTATGCGGACATGGGTCATTTCGGCAGGGGGCCCATTAAACTCGCCTGGTTCGCGATCGTGTTTCCAAGCCTGATCCTGAACTATGCGGGGCAGGCGGCGCTGGTTCTCGAGGGTGCACCGACCGACGGCAATATCTTCTTCAGGCTGTGTCCCGAGATGCTGCTGATCCCGCTGATCGTGCTGGCGACGGTGGCGACGATCATCGCCAGCCAGTCGATCATCACCGGCGCCTTCTCGATGACGCGGCAGGCGATCCAGCTCGGCTGGCTGCCGCGGCTGCGGATCAAGCAGACCTCCTCGGAAGGCTACGGACAGATTTACGTCGGCCTCGTCAACTGGCTCCTGATGATCGTGACGGTCGCCCTGACCATCGGCTTTGGCAAATCGGACAATCTGGCGGCGGCTTACGGCATCGCGGTCTCGCTGACCATGCTGATGACGTCGGCGCTGCTGTTCATTGCGATGCGGGAGATCTGGCACTGGAGCCTCTTGGCCGCGGGCGCGGTCGCGGCCTGTTTCCTGGTCGTCGACAGCGCGTTCTTCCTCGCCAACCTCACCAAAATCGCGGAAGGCGGATATGTGCCGCTGATCCTCGCCGTCTCCGTCTACAGCGTGATGTGGATCTGGCATCGCGGATGGGCGGCGGTGATGGCGCGGCTGCATGAAACCCTGATCCCGGTCCAGCAATTCATGCAGATCATCAAGGCCAAGAACATTCCGCGCGTTCCCGGCACCGCTGTTTTCCTGACGCGTACCGAGCGCGATACGCCGCCCGTGATGCAATGGCATGTCAGGCATAACCGGGCGCTGCATGAGCATCTGTTCGTGCTGCGCGTGGAAATCCTCTCGGTGCCGTGGTTGCCGTCGGGAGACCGCATCAAGCTGGAAGAAATCGTGCCGAACTTCTGGCGTGCGGAAGCCCGTTTCGGTTTCATGGAGCGGCCGCATATTCCGGAGCTGCTCACGGCGAGCCGATCGCTGGGCTGCACGGTCGACCTCAACGATGTCACCTATTATGTCGGCCACGAAACAGTGATTCGCCGCGAAGACGGCATGGGTCTGCCTGCGTGGCAGGAGGAGTTCTTCGCCGTGATGGAGCGCAACGCGATCCATGTCAGCGATTTCTTCAGCCTCCCCACCGATCAGGTCGTCGAGATCGGGCGGCAGGTTTCGATCTAGGACGTGACGCCGACCCGCGAGTTTCCAGCGCACGCAGTCCTTAAACCAGAGCGCGACCGCTGACGCGCCTACCCGTCAATACGGCTGACATACACGCGGTGTAGAGGCGGCCCCTTATCGAACGGCAGTGACTATGAATCCCGCAGCGTGTATAATGAATTTTGCTCGCGCAATGGCTTCATTGATCGGGAGCACGTTCGATGCGATCACTTTGGCGCCTCGCGCTGACGACTGCGGCGGCTATCGGTTTTGCGATCTTGCTCGCACTGCCTGCTGCGGTGGTAGGAGCGGTGGCCGATGAGGGCGATTGCTTCGCCGTGGCGAGGCAAGGCAACGGCGAGCTTCATACAGGCACCGGCAGATCACTGCAGCAAGCCAAGGCCGAAGCAATGTCGATCTGTACTAAAGTTGCCCGTTATCCGGGTAAGTGCGCGATCGTCAGAGTTCACTGCGATATTGCGCCAGAATCCGCGGCAGCGAGCAATCATCCGTTCATTGATGGTCTGAGGCAGACAAAAGTTCCGGTCAATTGGACATCGGGATTGGTTGCCGCTGCCATTCACCTGATCTGGATTTGGCATATCGTCAGCCAGAAAACGCTGGGAGTGCCGGAAAAAGCGGGGCTTGGTCTCGGCGTGCCGGTCGTTCAAGCCATCCTCGCCTATGCGCTCGGCAGCGACGGTGAGGTTGGGTTGCTGGAACTTCCGATCTTCGCCCTGCCGCTCGGATTGGGAGAATTTGTGGCGAGCATCAGTCTTAAACGCCACTCCGATAAAGCGGCCACTTAGAAAAGTGTTCGTGTCAGAAAGACTGAGGTCAATGGATGATGGCAGGCGGTTGCGAACAGATCGCCGAGCGGGTTTTGATCCCGAGCCTTCTCTTTCTAAAGAGTCTTCTCTCTAAAAGCCTTCTCTCTAATTACGCTGGCCGGTCATGATCTCGTCCATATAAGAGATGGCGGCATCCCATCCGACGCCCACCGTGCACGACGTGCAATTCGCCGGCGGAATCCAGGGCCCCTTATGGACATCAAATACATAGCCGGTTTCCTTGCCGTTTACCCTTCGTGCAAAGGCGAGCAAGTCGTCGGTTTGAGCATCATAGACACTGTGAATTTCGGTCTCGAATTCTCCATTGCGCTTATGCTCGTATAATCGGATGTAGCAGCGATTGCTCGCGGCATCGTATCTCGATGAATGCGACGACCCCAGCATCTCCGACTTGCTCTGGTTCAATGCATCCACGGCGGCGGCCGACAGGCCGACCGAAGCGCCGTCAGCGATCGACAATAGGTGCGATACGGTTGTTTCGGCTTTTTTGTCTCCCATGTCCTTGCACCTGATGCGAGCATCAGATGTTTCCGTTGCGGCTGGAGGCGCTTGAGCAAAAGCCACAGCGCCGTTGAGCGTCAATGCGGCAAAGACGACGATGCCGCGCAAGAGCCGGTTATGTCTGGATCGAACCATGATCGATGCCCCTGGGACCCACTCCGATTGCGCTCAATGCCGCAAATGTCGACGCCGCGAATATCGGCGACGTCTTCCACATCCATCGGGACCGTCGGATGCGGCAGCCGCCGCACCATCGTCAGCCCGAAGGAGACTGTTATTGCGAACCGTCCAGTTGGGCGGTTAGCCGTTATCTCGTGATTTAGATCAGTGCCACTCGATTGTCGGCGGGGACGGCCTGACCCTCAGCACTTCAATAGGCGAGCCGTCAGACACGAATTCCAATTCATACTTCTGGCCATTGTTATCCATCGCGGTACAGGAGATGGAAGAAACCTGGGCCGCGGCGAAATTTCCAAGCTGCTTGCACAGTCCGGTCGATGTCTCGACGAACGGCACTGGCAGGCCGTCGACTCTCGGCCTGTCCTTGGAGTTCAGCAGCATCCGGTCAATCTGGAGCTGATACAGATTATCCGGTGTTCTCCGGCTGTTTTCACCCGAGAACGTGATGATGTGACTGTCGTCGGCGGGGTCGTCGAGAGCGATCGTAAAATTCCCGCGGCCTTGTTCGTTGTGGAAGAATGCAACGGCTCTGCACGCATAATCGCGTCCCGCGATTTTAAGCGTGCTGCACCTCCCTGACATTTTCGCGAAAATATCAGTGTCCGGATCCGCAACGGCCGAAGTCGCAAATAAGATGGCAACGACAAAGGCTTGCCAGCAACGTCGCATCGTCATGCTCGGTTGATAAAACATAAGATCGAACAAGCGCCCTATAACACCAATCGGATCACAAGATATCCAAAATTTCCGGCTTTGTCCCAGGCTCAGAATCGCCTCTTTTTGAACGCAATCTGGCTTGGGCAAAGAGGTCAAACAGGCCGATTTCCCGGCTGGGATGGCGTGATCGCCCTGTGGGTAGTCAGTGGCCTGTGGGCGGTCGTCGGATAGCCAAGACTAACCTCTCTTGTCACCAATTCATTGTCGTCCCGACGAATCGAATTAACTCCGGATCGTCAAAGGTCTTGGCCGTCATGACGGCGCCCGCTGCCATCATGTCGGCATGACCAAGACTTGTTCGTATTCCGATCGTGGCAATGCCTGCGGCGGACGCGGACCGAACGCCGGAGCGAGAATCCTCGAATGCAACGGACAGGTCGGAAGCGGCGTTCACCGCGCGCAAGCCTTCGAGATAAGGCAGTGGATGCGGCTTTCCATGCGCAAGCTCATCTCCGATGACGAGGACCTTGAACCGATGCACGATCCCGAGCCCGGAAAGAAGCATTTCCGCGTTGAGGCGAGGGGCGTTCGTCACCGCAACCATTGGAATATCGGCTCGGTCAGCGGCGGCAAGCAGCGTCATCGATCCTGCAACAGGCTGAATTCGTCCAGCGACCAGCTTGCGGAAGGCTTCCTCCTTTTCCTCCATGATGACAGCCTGATGCTTTGGCGATTCATCGGGCAGAAAGCGCTCACTGATCGACGCGGTGGAAAAACCCTGAAGCTCTCTTGTAAAGCGTGCGTGATCGAAGACATGGCCACGCGGGCCGAGGACCTGATTGAACGCTTCCAAATGCAACGCGTCGGTATCGGCCAGCGTGCCATCGATGTCGAACAGCAGCGCTTTCCCTGAGCCTGGCATCCAACGGTCTCCTCCAATGTGAGCCTATTGATGGCGTCTAATAAAAACTCCGCACGTTTCATTTCGCGATAACGGCCGAGAGTCGCGCGGTCTTATAGTGATGTTCATGTCGTAAGTTTACGACGTCGGGCTATCCGTCGTTCCTGGTCAAGTTGAGGGACGCACAAGCCCGACTCTTATAGCCCTTGGCAGCCAACCCTGCAAAACCAGCGTGACAACTATCTCTCACGCTGGGTAAGATTGAAGTTATTGTTGCAAATGAAATTGCCCGGCGAAGCGCGCAACTTACGCGCCGCATTTTTTTTAAAAGGACCCGCCATGAAAAAGCCGATGGGCTTCGCGTTTGGCGCGCTCGCGGTTTTTGCAATTGTCTTTTGCGGCGCGGCGATGGCGCAGAATTCCGGTTCGGCCTCGCAGCCGACTGCGGCTTCAGATTCATTTCCGGCATGGGCCTATCCGTGGGCTCCGGATTTTAAAGCCCCACTGGACGATGGCATTCCCCGGCACGTGCCCGATAGCGCCGCCAGCTTTACGGTCACGCAGGAGCGCGATCTCTTCTTTGCGCCGGATTGGCATCCCGATGATCATCCTCCGATGCCTGCCGTCGTGGCGAGCGGCCGAAAGCCCGAGGTGCGGGCCTGCGGCTCATGCCATCGTGTCGAGGGAACCGGCGGCCCGGAAAATGTGGCTCTCGCCGGTCTTCCGGAATCCTACATCATCCAGCAGATGGCCGATTACAAAAGCGGTGCGCGGAAATTCGCAGGCCCGCAGCGGAGTCCGGTCGTGCTGATGACGGCGATCGCCAAGGCCGCAACCGATGCGGAAGTGAAGGCCGCGGCAGCTTATTTTGCCTCGCTCAAGCCGAAGCAAACGATCAGGGTGGTCGAAGCCGATACGGTGCCGGTGACGCAGATCGCACGGGTGTTCTACATGACCGTGAAAGACGGCGGCACCGAGCCAATCGGCCGGCGCATCGTCGAGGTTCCGGTTGATGTGGCGCAGTTCGAGCATCGCGATCCGCGCGCGCAGTTCACCGCCTATGTGCCGACGGGAAGTATCGCAAAAGGCGAAACCCTGGCCAAGACCGGCGGCTCGGGCAGGACGATCGCTTGCGCGGGATGCCACGGCCCGACCTTGCGAGGCATCGGTGCAATTCCCGCAATCGCCGGACGTTCGCTGAGCTATCTGGTGCGCCAGATGTATGACTTCCAGCAGCACGCGCGGCAGGGAAGCGCTGGTGAGATGATGATGCCGGTCGTCGAGAAACTCTCGCAGGACGACATGATCGCGCTCGCGGCTTACGTTTCGTCGTTACAACCGTGAACGTCGATGCGGCGACTGGCGCAACAAGGTCCGAATTGTGGTCCATCGCGCGCTGGAAAAGAATTAGCGGATGAGCAGACTCGGTTGCCGCCACAATACCTCAAATTGACCACGCATCCGCCGCGGCTTGATAACTGAAGTGCGGGCCAGATGGGGTCACGATCTCCGGCGATGGAAATATCTAGAAATCTTCAAATGTCTTCATGGTCGCGGTCTTGATCGTGCGCTCGAGGTACCGGCTGATAATGAGGAGGGCCGTGCGGCGGACGCTCGATGCGTTCGACTGTAAGAGGCGCGCTGCCCGCTTCGACGCGTTGCTGCGGATGTTTCTGTTCGGCTTGATCGGTGCGTCGGCCATCCTGACTGCCGGATGTGCCACGATCGCTCCGCGCAACGTCTTGCCGGAAGCGAGCGCCAGCCAGATCGAGCTTGATGGATTTCACGATATCCGCTTTTGGGGTGATGCACCGGACCGCGATATCCAGGCCATCATGATGGCAGATGAGTCCAGAGCCGAAGCACGTTTGTCGCTCCCAGTTGAAAGGCGGCAACAAGCCGCAAGTTTTCTCGCCATATCCGGCGGTGCAGATGACGGCGCTTTCGGCGCCGGCCTGCTGGTCGGCTGGAGCGACGCGGGGACGCGGCCAGCGTTTGATCTGGTCACCGGCGTCAGTTCCGGCGCGCTTATTGCTCCGTTCGCATTCCTCGGGCGTGAACACGATAATCAGCTGCGTGAGATTTTCACGAAATATGGAAGGAAGGACATTTTCACCTACAACGTATCCGGTTTGCTCGAAGGAGCGGCTCTGGCGGATGACGCACCGCTGGCGAAACTAATCGAGAAATATGTCGACGCAGCTTTTCTGCAGGAAATCGCCAGGGAGCGAATGAAGGGCCGGATTCTGCTGATTGGCACCACCAATCTCGATACGCAAAGGCCTGTCTTGTGGGACATGGGCCGGATCGCGATGAGCAGTAACCGCGATGCGTTGGCTCTCTTCCGCAAGATACTGCTGGCATCGGCGACGCTGCCCGGCATTTTCCCGCCGGTCCGGATTCATGTACGGGTCGGGCAACAGGACTATGACGAGCTGCATGTCGATGGCGGCGTCACCAGACAGGTCTTTATAGCGCCGTCGATATCCTCATATGTCGCCCACAACCGAAAAACGGGACGATTGGCGGCAAGGCCACGACTGTATGTTATCCGAAACGGAAAAATCGATCCCGAATGGCAGCCCGTCAGAGAAAACATGCTGTCGATTACACAGCGTTCAATCGCCACGCTGATCAAGAATCAGGGGATCGGCGATCTCTATCGTATCTATTCCATCACCAAGCAAGACGGGATTGACTTCAACCTTGCGAGCATTCCGTCCGACTTTACCGAAACCAGCGATGAGCCGTTCGACCAACGATACATGATTGCGCTTTTCAATCGCGGCTACGATCTTGGAAGCCACAATTATCCTTGGGCAAAGGCGCCTCCAGGATTGGAGTTGACAACGCAGGCGCACAACTAGGCGCCTCCCTGTACTGGCGAGCTGATGATGCCGTTCGTCTGCAGGACGATAGGATCGCGCTGGGGCCTACGTGTCGTCCTTGCGGCCGTGAACGGCCATCCCGGAGATAGTTCCGCGCTTCAATCGAGGAAGGATGAATTAATCCAGGTGACGCAGGCGTGAAACAGGCCTATTGAAAATGAACGATTGTCCGAGCCGGAGCTTGAATCGGCACGGTACGACGTTGAACAGGAGGCCGCGATGACTGGTCACATGCCGCCAATTCCTCCAGCGAATCGAAGCAATAAAGGACCCAAATCCGCCGATGCGGATGCCGCCCGCGATACGTCGACGAAGGAAGGCCACACGCAAAATGCTGCCGAGCAGGGTGACACGGCCAACATCAAGCAGAACACGACGAACAAGGGATTCTTTCAGGGCCGGCGCGTGAAGTAGCCGCACCTGTTTTACGCAGGCCGGCCGCCTATCCCGCGATAAACGACCACATCAACGCGATCACGGCCAACGCCATCAGGGCGGTGCCGAGCCAGCCGAGCGCAATCAGCCAGGACTTGGCCCTGAACCGTCCCATCAATTTTTGATGCGTGACGATGACCATCATCATCGCCATGATCGGGACCGCGACGATGCCGTTGAGCACGGCGCTCCATACCAGCATGTGAATGGCGTCGATGCCGGTGAAGCCGAGACCGAACCCGATCACGGTCGCTGCGGCGATGATGGTGTAGAACCCCACAGCGTCGGGCGCCTTGGCTTCCAATGTCGCGGGCCATCCGAATGTCTCGGAGACACCGTATGCGGCCGAGCCGGCGAGTACGGGGATCGCCAGCATGCCGGTGCCGATGATGCCGAGCGCGAACAGCAAGAAGGTAAAGTTACCGGCCAGCGGCCTCAACGCTTCGGCCGCTTGCGTCGCCGAATTGATGTTGGTGACGCCATTCGCATTCAACACGGCGGCGGTGGTCAGAATGATGGAAAAGGCAATCACGTTTGACAAGATCATTCCGACTGTCGTGTCGATGCGGATCCGGTCGAGCTCGGTCGAGCCACCCCGGTTCAGCTCGCGCAGCGGCCGGCGCTTCTTGCCCTGATTCATTTCCTCGACTTCCTGCGAAGCCTGCCAGAAAAACAGATAGGGGCTGATCGTGGTGCCGAGGACGGCCACGACCATCAGGAAGTAATCGGTGTTGATGGTGGGATTGGGCCAGATTGCCGCCAGCAGGGCGGTGCTCCAGGGAATGCTCACGGTAAACGCCGTCGCCACATAAGCGAACAGCGTCAGTGTCATGAATTTGAGCACCGGCGCATAACGGCGATAGGGCACGAAGACCTGCAGCAGGGTCGAGGCGGAAGCAAAGATCAGCGCGTGCTCGTGGTTGAGTCCACCGATGACAAGCGAGAGCGCTTCTGCCATCGCCGCGATGTCGGCGGCGATGTTGAACGTATTGGCGGCCACCAGGAGAAAAATCAGCGCCAGCACCAGCCAGCGTGGCGCGAGCTCCATCACATTGGCGGCGAGTCCCTTGCCGGTGACGCGGCCGATTCGCGCGCTCACGAGCTGGATCGCGATCATGAACGGCGTCGTGAGAAACACGGTCCACAGCAGGCCGTAGCCGAACTGCGCGCCCGCCTGCGAATAGGTCGCAATGCCCGATGGATCGTCGTCAGCCGCGCCGGTCACCAGTCCCGGCCCCAACAACCGAAGCACCATGTTGCGGGGCTTTTTAGCTTCCGGGCGAATGGTCTCGTTCATGAAATGCTGTGGTGTCCAGGATAAATTGAGATCAGTAAACGACGATCTTTAAAGACATTCGCTATTTTGCGCCGGCAATCAAGACAATTAGCTCAGGACAAACTCGTTCCCTGGCATTCTCCAAAGAGTGGAATCGCATTCGCCGATCTGTCGCAAGATGCTGGACTCCGGATATTGCACAGGGTTGGGGAGGAGGCATGCAACGGTGTTGTCTGGTTTGCGCGCGGCCGGCCACTCAACGAAAAGAGGCCGCCAGGCAGGGCGGCCTCCAAAACTCCGGTATCACTTTTCCCACCACCACCAGTCGGCGTGCGCCCGGCGCCAATCGGCGTGACGCTGCTCGTTCTGGCCGATCAGGATACCAAAACGGATGCAGGCTTTGCGGTCACCTTTTTCGCAAAGCTGGTGAAAGCCGATGATTTCTGCTTCCACATTGTTTTGAGCATGCGCGGGTGTTGCGACCATCGCCGCCGTGCCGGAAAGTCCGACCGCGATCGCCATGGCGGCCATCAATGATTTGAAGATCATCTTTTCTCCTGTTCAAACTCAACCCCGCGCGAAAGCTATGGCCTGAAGTCTGAACGCAATCTGAACCTGCCCCAAGGAATGAAATCGCGCCTGTCGATCGAGTCCCGCCTTCTGCCGACGGCGGGATATGCTATAAGTGCGCGCAATAAAAACGCACGGGAAACACCACGGGAAACATCATGACTGATCGAAACTGGTCGAGACGCGATATTCTGAAAACCTCGACCGCGCTTGCGGCTGTCACGCTGTTCGCCGAGCCGGTGAGGGCGGCGCCGCCGCCGCCATCGAGCGTAACGCCCGAGCTGATCGACGCCGCGAAGAAGGAAGGCACGATCTCCTATTACTCCGCGCTCGAGCTCAACGTCGCGGAGCGGCTGGGCAAGGCATTCGAGGCCAAATATCCGGGGATATCGGTCCATGTCGAACGCTCCGGCGCGGAGCGGATCTATCAACGCATCGCGCAGGAGCAGAGTAGCGGCATCAACGCGGTCGATGTCGCCAATAGCACCGACCCCGCGCATTATCTCGACTGGAAAGGCAAGGATTGGCTCGCGCCTTACCTTCCTGATGACGTCGCGAAATATTTCCCGGCGGATCAATTCGACCCTGACGGCACCTACGCGACCTCGTGCGCCTGGCTCGAGACCATCGGCTACAACACGACTCTGGTGAAGCCCGAAGACGCGCCCAAGAGCTACGCCGACCTGCTCGATCCGAAGTGGCAGGGCAAGATCGTGAAGGGGCATCCCGGCTATAGCGGCGCTATCATGACGGCGACCTTCGTGCTCGAACGCGAACTCGGCTGGCAGTATTTCGAGAGCCTCGGCAAGCAAAAGGTGATGCAGGTGCAATCCGCGGCTGACCCACCGAAGAAACTCCTGCTTGGCGAGCGCGCCGTGATGGCCGATGGCAATGACTACAATCTGCTGCTCGCCAAGGACGACGGCAAGCCGGTCGAGGTGGTGTATGCGACCGAAGGCTCACCGCTGATCATCGTTCCCTGCGCCGTGTTCAAAAACGCACCCAATCCGAATGCGGCGCGGCTGTTCCAGAGCTTCTTCTTCAGCGCCGAGGGACAACAATTGCTGGTCGACAATTACGGCCTGCGTTCGTTCCATTCGCAGGTGAAGGACAAGCCCGGTCACAGGCCGCTGTCGTCGCTGAAATTGCTCAAATCGGATCCAGCCGCGGTGCTGGCGCAGAGCGAGGATATCAAGGCGCGCTACGCCAAGATTTTCCGGGTGTGATCGATCGGCGCCTAGCCAGGCAAATCTATTTGGTGCGGCGGCCGAACGATTCCGCGTAGGCTTCGGTGCGCGTGTTGATGATCGGATCATCCGAGGGATCAATGCCGCTGGTCACGTTGGTTGGTAAGTAGAGCAACTCGTTCTCGACTTTCTGCGTGTCCAGCGCCTTGACGACGGCGATTTCGCCGAACTCGACTGTCGGCCGGCTGTCCGGCCAGATCTTCGTGGCATCCGTGACCGGATCATCGGCGTCGGCAACCTGCACCATGAGGCGGAACTTGACCGGTCCCTTTTCGAGTGATGCCCGTAAATTGTCGGCCAGCGCATTCGGAGGACGCTTCGCGGCCTCTTCGTCGCTCACATAGGCGGCGCCGCTCTCGGGCACGATACGGTAACGGCCGAACTTGCTCGTCCCTTGCGCATTTGTGAACTTGAACGCATTGACGCCGAAAAAGGGCTGCGTGCCGTAGCTGACTGCCACAGGCCGCGGCGTCGTGACAAAAGCGAGCGCGGCCGGATGGGCCGACAGGAATTTCTCGGCCGGCGTCGGCTTGGGCACGCCGGGACCGCTGGCGCCGACCGCCTGTAACAGGGCGAGAAAGTCCTCGCCGGTCGCGACCGGAAACCCGTTTGCCGATATGCAGATCATATCAGCCTCGCCGCCATCCGAGAGATGGAACTTGATCGCCATGCCGCGGATGCCACCGGTCGACGGGTCGGTGTCAGGCGCGCTCGGCACGCCGCCCGCATTGGAAAAACGAATCACCAGCGGCGTGGCCGCGCCTTTGAGAAAGACAGCCGAGCTGAGCGCATCGGCGCCTTGCGCCGGCGTGAACGTGCCTTCGAACACGGCGCCCTTGGCATGGTTGGCGCGAACGCCAGGATGCGCGCCGTAAAGCGCGTTCATCTGATCGACCAACCGAACGGCGACCGGCTCGTCTTCGGCGTGGGCGCAGGTCACGCCTGCTGCCATCAGCGCCGAGAATGCGACGCTCGCTGCAACGCTCTGAAACGATCGCATGGCTATCCTCCTGGTCAATCACGGAGCGCATGCAGTGTTGTTTCAGGCCGTCGGAAAAAATCGCGCCCGCACCTTCAATCTAAACCAAAACTCGCGCCGGACATAGTCGATTTCCGGCCAGCCCCCACGCCATCGCGCCTCGCCTGGCGCGAATTAATTTTGGAGGCCGGCTGTGAAGCGGGCTCTCTTTCATGTCGCAAGTTCACCCTGCATGTCGCAAGTCACCTTGTCACAAGTTCATCTGCGCCGGAAATGGTTCCCTCAAGCCCAGTCTATTTGTCGACCTCCCGCGCGGAACGATCACCCTCGCTTTGTCTTAATTTACGACAGCCACAGCAAAGTCAGGCGAGCCATGAACAAACCTGCTGGGAATAAGGATCATGCGATGTACAGGCGACGCAGCCCGATAATCGCGTCGATGGCGGTTGCCGTGTTCGGCGTACTCGCCATGCTGCTGGTCGATCACGGTCCGTGGAATAAACCGCATCTGCAAACCGCTGAAGTGAATTACGGCACCACCAGCGCTGCGGCGAAGGCGGTCGGCGCAACGGTCACGCCGACGGCGCCGAAGGCCGCGATCGAGCCGGTCGCTCCCGGGCCGAAACCGGCTCAACCGGTTGACCAGGTTCCTCAATAGATTGGGCTGAGCGTAGATCGGTGTCAGCGTATGCTGACAAAAGCGCCCCACAACCCGGCGAGGACGGCGCCCACCAGAACGTAAATCGGACTGTCGCAAAACGTACTGCCATATCGGCACATCTCGACGCCGAGATCGCCGATCTCGTTATTGCCTGCCGCATAGAACAGACCAGCCAACACTACCAGGGCCGCGGCCACGAAATACATCGGTGTTTCTCCATGAAGACCGGTTCGGCTGGTGCGCCCCGCTCCCCGAAAACCATAAGCCAATCGAAATGATTGTGGCAAGCTTAAGAGGAAGCTTGCAGGCTCGAGCTCGATGAGCTTGCGACGGGCCGGCCTCCAACCGCAATGGGTGTCAGCCGGATGACAGCCTTGGTGAACGACCGGCCTCGCGTCCGGCGGAGGTCTGAAGCAGGCCCGGACCAGAGCCGCATTGGAATCGCCGCTTTGGAATTCAGGGTGCGCCCGAAATAGTGGGGCGGTATAAGCAAGTTTCAGATTCGGGACACCGGCCGCACGGCTTTTGCAGTGCCCGGCTTCGAATCTTCGAGAGGCGTCTTTTCAGGGGGCACATGCGGCGGCGCGATTTCTTCACGCTTTTCGGCGGCTCGTTCGCGTGGCCGCTGGTCGCGAGGGCGCAGCCGCGGGACGGAATCCGCCGCCTCGGTGTGCTGCTGGCAAATCACGAGAACGATCCCGTGGGGCAGGGGTTCGCCGCCGCACTGGTGCGCGGGCTCGGCGCCCTCGGTTGGCGTGAGGGCGGCAATCTGCGGATCGATTGGCGCTGGACCGGCGGCGACCCCGCCTTGTTCGAACGCTACGCAGGCGAACTGGTGGCGCTCGGGCCCGACGCGCTGTTTGCCCAATCCAGCCCCTCCGTCGTGGCGCTGCGAAAGAAAACGGCGACGATCCCGATTGTATTTGCGATGGTCACCGATCCGATTGGCCAGGGCTTTGTTGCAAGCCTGGCGCACCCTGGCGGCAACGTCACCGGATTTAGCGATTTTGACCCGTCGATGGCCGGCAAATGGCTGGGAATGCTGACGCAGATTACGCCGCCCGTTGGTCGCATAGCGGTTCTATACAACCCCGCCACCACGCCCCATGCCGGCCTGATGCGGCGCGCCATCGAGGAGGCCGCGCCGTCCTTTGCCGTGACGGCGCGAATCGCGCCATGCGGTGACGATGCCGAGATCGAGACGACGATGACGGCGCTTGCGCGCGAACAACGCGCCGGATTGCTGGTTCTGACCGATATCTTCACCATCGTGCATCGAGACACGATCATCGCCTCCGCTGCACGGCACCGTATGCCCGCCGTCTATTTCGACCGTTCGTTCACGGCGGCCGGCGGATTGATGTCCTACGGCATCGACTATGCCGACCTGTTCTATCGCTCAGCGACCTATGTTGATCGCATTCTGAACGGCGCCAAGGCGACCGACCTGCCGGTGCAGCAGCCGACCAAATTTGAATTGGTGATTAACCTCAAGACGGCGAAGGCACAGGGCATCGAGATATCACCGACGCTGCTCGCCACCGCCGACGAGGCGATCGAATGAGACGGCGCGAATCGAAAAGCGCCAAGCCTCAGAAATTATCCAATCCACCCGGCGGCGTTTTGGGGTCGTTGTCGATGACCGAGCGAACCCTGGTAAAGACGGAATTGAAATAGGCCTCGCGCTCCCGGTGGAAGCGGTGCTGATGCGCCTGAAACGCCGCGACCCGGCTCTGAATTTCTTTTCGCATGTCGCTTTGAACGGCTACTTTGATCGGCGCCGGTTCAACCGGCGGCGGGACGTTCGCCGGCTCGACCCTCTCGATTGGCCTGATCGAAACCGCTGGCCTTTCAGGGGCCGGATTCACGAAGGAAAAGGGATTCTCGATCGCGACAGACCGAATCGAGGCAGCGGCCGTCACGGTCTCCGCCCTGCGGACGCTCACGGATTGAACAAATGCTTTGGTTTGCGCGATCAAATTATCGCGTTCACTCGCCCATTTCATCGCAATGCCTCAGCTAAATATTTGCGCAAAGCATATCCGATAATTCGAGCGGTTCATTATTAAAGCAGGCCCGGTGGCTTGATGACACGCTGATCCCTGTGGACAACACTCCCGGGAACCCGGGTTGCGATGACCGATGACTGGCTGACGGTCGACGAGCACCATCTCCTCACGCGTCGCGCGTTGTTCGCCGGTGCCGGGGTAAGCTGTATGTGAGTCTGACTTGCTGATCCAGCATCAGGCACTGCGCCATGTGCCGGACCTGTTGGCGGACAGACAGTTGCAGCGATTTCAAGCCATCTGAGGCTTGGTTGCCATAGCGGCGAACGCATGCAGCGCGTCGCTCATGCCCTTGAACGCGGCCTCGGCCTCGTGTTGCAGGCCGTGACGTTTCGCGATCCAGGCCGGATCGTTATACGACAGCCAGGTGGCTCCATCAGCATCCTGCCACACCAGTGCTTTCAGCGGCAGATCGATGCCGGTGGTTTGCGCGGCCTGCATCGGCGCCGTGCCGCCTTTGGGATTGCCGAAGATGATCACGGCGGTCGGCCGCAACGACAGGCCGACCTGCGCCGCGCCTGCCGCGTGATCGATCTGCGCGAAGATCGTCATGCCCTTTGATTGAGCCGCGGCCGCGAATTTCTTCATGGTCTCTTCCGGACCAAAGCTGCTCTGTATCGTGATCAGTCCATCGGCAGGCATCGCACGCACTCCTGTTCGCCGGCTATGATGGCCCAGTATAAATCAGGCTCCGACAAAAAGCTTGTGACGCCGGGCAAATCACCTCCATAAATCCATCGTCGGAAAAATCAGCCCGCGGCCCGAAAAAGGTCGCGGGCTTTTTCAATCGCACGGTTCGTTTTCTTCGCTCGTTCTCTGTGCGCGCGATTTGTTTTTGAAAAAGACTTGCCTCGCCGGGCAAATCAGGGGCTTATCGGCATCATCGCAACAATCGCAAAACCCGCAGCGGATATCCGCCGCGGGTTTTTTGTTTGGGTTTTTCGAATCGGACGGCGGCCGCACGTCAAGACGCTGCATCTCCCCATCGTCGCCCCGGCGTCGTCAGCGCGCCGCCGTCCGAACCATCATGTCTGATTGCCTATTAGCCGGCGCGCGCGAACGCGACGGCACGCGGCGTGGCCAAGGTCCACGACCGCACGCGGCCTCCATCGATGGAGATAGGGTTCGCGCCTGAAATGATCGCGCCAACTGCGATCATGCCGCATATTTTTTCGCGTCAGTGTGAGCGAGCGCGACGCAATCCAGTCGCCGCAACGAACAACTGGATTGCTTCGTCGCGTTGCTCCTCGCAATGACGGCAGGAGAGTGAGGCCAGCATGACCGCGTATCTGATATCGCTCGCGCTGGCCGGCCTTGTTGTCATCGCGCTGTGGGAGGGTTTGTCGTGAGTGCCGAAATCATCCAGTTCATTCCGCGTCCGAAGCATGATCGCGAACAGACGGATTTTCCAACCATCGCGTTCCGATCGGCGCGACCGCCGGACGATCTCGTAATGGATCATGCTGATACCGCACCGTGTGAATATGTGGCGCCAAAGGAATGACGCTCTCCGGGACATCCAGCGCGAAGACGCGCGTTGCCCGGCCATGACGGGAATTAACAGTCAACGCCCCATGTCCAAAACCCTCACCGAAATTCGATCGCTCGCCCGGAGCCATACGCGCACCGCGATCAATGTGCTGGTCGGCGTCATGCGCTGCAAGGATGCGACGCCGGCCGCGCGCGTGTCGGCGGCCAACGCCATTCTCGATCGCGGCTGGGGCAAGGCAACGCAGCCTCTGGAGAGCGGCGATGACGGAGCGCTGGAGCTGATCCATAGAATTGAGCTGCGCGCCGATTTCAGCCATCTGAGGCGGTGGCGCAAGAGCGTTGAACAGGCGCAGAATTACACGTTCCGCGCCGTCATTACGATAATCGTGACCGGCCTTCTCGGCGCCACGTGGCTCGGCGTCAAGGCCGCGTTCGGCAAATAATCCACGCGATTGTTTGATCGGCGTCCCGTAAGCGGCGACTATCCACCCCGCAATTGCGATGCTAAATACCCCCTATGATCAATGGGGCGGCATGACCTTCACATCGTGGCAATTCGGCCTCTTCGTTGCGATCGTATTTGGGGCCTATTACCTACCGCCGCTCAGAACGTTCCAGATCCAGTTACTGGTTCTCGCGAGCCTGTTCTTCTACGGCTACGGCCAGCCCGAACTTTTGCCGCTGCTGGCGGTCGCCGTTATCGGAACCTATCTGTTGCTGATTTTGGCGCTGCGGAATCGCCGCCTGTGGTTGCCCGTGGGGATTGCCTTCAATCTTCTGCTGCTGGCGTTCTTCAAGTACAAGTTCCTGTTCGTCGCGCCGGCATCGACCGAGTTGACCGGCGTCGCCGGCTTCGACTTCCTGTTGCGGCTGCCGCTGCCGATCGGGATTTCATTTTTTGTGTTCCATAACATCAGTCTGCTGGTGGACCTGACCAGGCGCAAGGCCGCCGCCCCGGACCTTAAAAGCATCTTTCTCTACATCATATTCTTTCCACAACTCGTTTCGGGGCCGATTACGCGCGCCGAAATGTTCATGCCGCAAATCCAGCCGAAATATTTTGCGGATATTCCGTTCATCGATGCCGCAAAGTGGATTCTGACGGGCTTCTTTTTCAAGCTCTACGTCGCGAACAATCTCAACGAGATGACGTCCTATATGGATTTCCCGCTCTACGAGACGCTTCAGACGCAGGACCGGTGGCTGCTGGTTTTCCTGTACGGCTATCAAATCTACGCCGACTTCTTCGGGTATTCCGCGATCGCGATCGGCCTTGGATTGCTGTTCGGCTATCGGCTGCCGGTCAATTTCAATCTTCCCTACATCTCCACGTCGTTCTCCGAGTTCTGGACGCGCTGGCATATCTCGTTATCAAGCTGGTTGCGGACCTATCTTTACATTCCGCTCGGCGGCAATCGCCATGGCCCGCTCCGAACCTATTTGAATCTGATGATCGTGATGGGGCTCGGCGGTCTCTGGCATGGTGCCGGCCCCAGTTATCTGACGTGGGGACTGATGCATGGGCTTTTGCTCGTGATCGAGCGGCCGTTCCTGGCGCGGCTTCAGTCGCTCGATTCGGTTGTATTTCGGGGAGTTCGCATCGGTTTCGTCTTTATCTGCGTCACCATGCTCTGGATTTTCTTCAAACTGCCTAACTTCGATCACGCCATCAGCTATCTCTGGGGCATGTTCACGCCGAGCACTAACCCAAATCCGCCGAAGCTGTTTTATAATCTGGCCTTGCTCTATTCGCTGCCGGTCATGATCCAGCATCTTGCCTTGCACCCGCGGTTCGAGCGAACGTTGTGCGGTGCGGAGCCATATCTCTATGGTGCGATGGCTGCCTTGATGTATCTCGAGGCCGGTCCCGATACCGCCTTCATTTATTTTCAGTTCTGAGCTGGCGCATGCAGATGATTGCCATCCGATGGTTCGCCAAATGCGGTTTTACTGCCGCGGTGCTGCTGCTTGCGTGCGGTGCCGCCACAGCCTGGTTTGGCAACGGACTTCAACTGCCGGCGACGACTACCCGCGACGGCACGCTGATTACCTTGAACCGGTATGCCAGGGAGCCCATTCCCGATGTCGTGCTGGTGGGAAGTTCGCTCACCTTTCGTCTGAAGGAGGAATATTTCGCAACTCCGAGCCTGCGAAATCTCGCGCTCGCGGGCGGTTCACCCGTGACGGGGCTGGAGATCGTCGCGAGCCAGCCACGTCTGCCCAGGATCATCCTGGTCGAAGCGAATGTGTTGTCCCGCGCGGTCGATAGCGCGCTGGTCGAGAAGTATTCGCGGAGCGGCAACACCGATCCGTTATTTTTCCGTCCGATCAGGACCGCTGTCGCCGCTTACGAGAATTGGAATCATATACCGCTCACCCATGCGCGAGTGTCTCTCGCCCTCAGCCAGTTGCTCAAGCAGCCGCCGAGCGATTTCGACAATCACGTCTACGTGGATCGCGCGTTTCAAGAGCAGAACGCCGAGGACCCGACGGTCGCGGCGGGCACGAACGTCATGCGAATTCAGCATTTGATCCAGGCGGTAGAGCAGCGGGGTGCGCGTGTGCTGCTTTTCGAGCTGCCCTATTCGGATCGGCTGGAAGAATCCAGATCGGTAAAAATCACGCATGAGATCGTCCACAGCGCATTTCCTGATCCCGATCGGTGGCTGAAGATCGATTATCCGAGAGCGGAGCTGCGCTGGTCCGACGGTATTCATCTCGATGAGCGCTCAGCGGTGATCGTCACGCAATCGATCGACCGGGCTCTTTCGTCCTTGGCGGGATCAACGTGATGACGCCGCGTTGCGGCGCGTCCAGGCGCTAGCGGATTCAGGCGATTCAACTATCCTGGGCCGTCAGGCGCTTCGACATCGGATATGCGCCAGCCGTTCCGAACTTGCCGCCCGCAGGTCCGTCTTCGCAATATCCACGCGCCAGATAAAAGCGGCGCGCGGTTTCAGTGCTCTCGAGCGTGCAGTGCTCATTGCCGCGTTCCACCGCGCGGTGTTCAAGGGCGGTCAGCAGTGCCGAACTGACGCCGCGAAATCTTGCATCCGGCGACACAAAATTAAGCGTGATCCGGCCTGCGCTGGTGACGCAGCCCACTACCAGGATGCTGTCGCCGTCGACGGCGACGAGCAGCGAGTTATCCGGCTTGATCCATGATTTGAATATTTCGGGTGTCTTGTTGCTCAGCCACTTCTGCAGAATGGTGGCATCGTTGTTGTGGTCGGCGGTGCACAGCTCCGCTATCGACCGCCGCATGACCTGACAGGCGGCTGGCGCATCGTCCGGAACGGCGTCGCGGATTTTCATTGCGGTATCATTCACCAGACTTGATCTGCTGGCAACGCGTATCACCCGGCCGTTTCACGGCAGCACCCTTGATGCGCGAAATGAAAGATCCGCACGACCAGGAATCTGAGGTTTTAGGGAGTGTCGATGTACAGGATTCGCGAGGTTGATGGGCATGATGACGACATCGCGGATACGCTGGCTGATCTGCACCGGCTAACATTCTTCGACGGCGCGTCCATTCCGAATTTCGAGGAGGGGCATTGGTGGCTCGCCTTCGAAGGGGTGCAGCCGGTTGCCTTTGCCGGCGTTATTCCATCGACGCGCGCTTACAATGCCGGTTATTTCTCCCGTGTCGGCGTGTTGAAGAAGCATTGCGGCAACGCGCTACAATTGCGTCTGATGCGCGCCATGGAATCGCGCGCCCGGAACAATGGCTGGAACTGCGTGATTTCAGATACCACCGACAATCTCGCTTCGGCGAACAACTTTATCCGCGCGGGCTACCGGCTGTACCAGCCTCAAAATCCCTGGGCCTGGCCGAACACGCTGTACTGGCGAAAGTCGATCGCGTGAGAGAGAGGCTGTTTCCGACGTAAGTATTTGAGGCTCGTCACGCCCTTGCACATCGACGTTCTGATTCGCCCGGTGGCCGGATGGCCATCGGGCCTTTTTTCGTTTTTGGGTCTTTTCGGCGGCATTGTGCCGCGCATTCCGATGTCCTATAGGAGCGCAACGGAGCATCACATGACGTTGTTGAACAAGGTTTTCACGACCAAAACCCTGCTGCAGATCATTTTTGTGCTGGCGGCTGCGGTCATCATGAAAGCGGCGAGTTTGCATTACGATTTCAGTTGGGCCACCGCGTTAGCGGCGGGTTGATCCATCGCATCGCCGGTTAGCTCAAGCGGCCAACTCGCTTGGACTGCAGAAGTGGATTGGCGCCATATCGGTTGGATCCGGCGGTGCCACGCAGGCAGCCGATCTCCACAAAGCCCCAGATCGTGAGCGCAAAGCCAGTTAGCGCCAGAACGGGCTGCAGCAGCGAATGGCCCACCGCTCCGGCAAACCAGGCCGCTTTCGCGAGATGGCTCAGCACGGCCGGCATTCCGTAAAACAGCAGCAACCACCACGCGCTCTTGTCCCGGTCATGCAGTCGCTCGGTGTTGATGGCAAAGCCCCACATCAGCCATGGGATGAATACAATCACGACCATGATGATAAAGAGCGGCGCGGCAAGGCCGGCAGCGGTAAACAGGATAATAGCGGCAAATAGCCCAGCGACGCTGAAGATCACAACCGAGCGCCAGTATTTGGCCCGGCTGATGCGCCCGCTGGCGCCGAACATGAATTCGAATAGCTCTTCCATAGAACCCCATGCCAAGGACCTCGTGCCACGCATCGGCTAACCCGGCACACGGCTTGTGTCGCGATGGCGCGGCCGAAGGTTCAAGGGGGCGGATATGCTGGTGAGGGGGCGATCTTCCGGACGTTGCTGCAGAGCAAAATCCGATCGTCGCAAATCCTTCATACGCGGCCTATACTTGGGGTCTCGGTTGGTGTTGAAATCCCCGTGTTGCGAATATCCTCTTTTGATCGGAGCTACCTCCATGAAGGCTGTCCGTTTAGTCCTGGCTTTGCTGGCGCTGTCGCTGTTGGCGCCGCTGCATTCTGCCAAGGCGGCCGACGTCGTCTGCTACAATTGTCCGCCGGAATGGGCGGATTGGGCCTCCATGCTCAAGGCCATCAAGACCGATCTCAACTACGATATTCCGCACGACAACAAGAATTCGGGTCAGGCGCTGGCGCAGATCCTGGCCGAGAAAAGCAACCCGGTTGGCGACATCGGCTATTTCGGCGTCACTTTCGGCATGAAGGCAAAAGCGCAGGATGCGCTCGAGCCATACAAGCCCGTGCACTGGGACCAGGTCCCAGCCGGCTTGAAGGATCCCGACGGTTACTGGACCACGATTCATTCCGGCACGCTCGGGCTGTTCGTCAACAAGGATGCACTCGGCGGCAAGCCAGTGCCGGCCTGCTGGAAGGATCTCTTGAAGCCGGATTATCGCGGCATGGTGGGTTATCTCGATCCATCGTCGGCCGCGGTCGGATATGTCGGGGCGGTGGCCATCAATTTGGCGCTCGGAGGGTCCGCTTCTAATTTCGATCCCGCGATCAGTTTCTTCAAGGAGCTGAAGAAGAACGATCCGATCGTTCCCAAACAGACATCTTTTGCCCGCGTGGTTTCCGGCGAGATGCCGATCCTGCTGGATTACGATTTCAACGCTTACCGCGCCAAATATTCAGAGAAGGGCAATTTTGAATTTGTGATCCCGTGCGAGGGGTCGGTGGTGTTTCCCTATGTCGTGGGCCTGGTCAAGAACGCTCCGGACAAGGAAAAGGCCAAGAAGGTGCTGGACTATCTCTTGTCCGACAAGGGGCAGGCGATCTGGACCAACGCTTATCTGCGGCCGGCGCGTCCCATCGAACTGCCCGAGGCAGTCAAGGCCAAATTCCTCCCCGACAGCGACTATGCCCGCGCCAAGGCGGTCGATTGGGGCGAGATGGAAAACGTGCAAAAAGCCTTCGTCGACCGCTATCTCGCCGAGGTCCGCTGATGCATTATGGCGCCCTCCGTTAGGGGCGCCATTCCATTATGTCGCATAAATCCTTTGTCTGGCTGTGCCTGCTGCCGCTTGCCGTGGTGACGACGGCGTTCTTCCTGTTGCCGATGGCGCGGTTGGTCGTGGTGGGCGCTGAAGGCCCGCAGGGGCTGGCCGAATATCTCTCGATTTTGACCGAGCCGCGTTATCGCGCGAC
Source organism: Bradyrhizobium canariense (assembly GCF_900105125.1). Lineage (NCBI taxonomy): Bacteria > Pseudomonadati > Pseudomonadota > Alphaproteobacteria > Hyphomicrobiales > Nitrobacteraceae > Bradyrhizobium > Bradyrhizobium canariense. Next base: position 7,827,508 of record NZ_LT629750.1, read on the forward strand.
CCTGATCAACACGGTTCTGCTGGCGGCTGCGACCACGATCGTCACGCTTGTCATCGCGACGATCGCCGGAATGTTCCTGCAACGCCATCGCTTTCCCGGCCGGGCGGTGCTGATTGCGATGCTGACCTTTCCACTGGCGTTTCCAGGCGTCGTCGTCGGCTTTCTGATTATTCTGCTCGCCGGACGCCAGGGCCTGATTGGTGATCTTTCGAACCGCCTGTTCGGCGAGAAGATCGTCTTTGCCTATTCGATCTACGGGCTGTTTCTCGGCTATCTCTATTTCTCGATTCCGCGCGTCATCCTCACGATCATGGCGGCGGTCCAGAAGCTCGACGTTGGCCTCGAGGAAGCTGCTCGCTCGCTCGGCGCGAGCCCTTGGGCGGTGCAGCGTGATGTCGTGCTGCCGGCGCTTGGACCGGCCTTCGTCGCCTCAGGCGCGATTGCTTTTGCAACCGCGATGGGCGCGTTCGGCACGGCCTTTACGCTCGCGACCAATATCGATGTACTGCCGATGCTGATCTATACCGAATTCACCCTGGCGGCGAATTTTGCCACGTCGGCCGCGCTCTCGGTCGGACTGGGCGTCATCGCCTGGGCGATCCTGGCGCTAGCCCGCTCGTTCAGCGGCGGCACGGTCGCAGCGGCCGGATGAGATCATGCGCGATCGTCTGATTTTCTCGGGCCAACTTGTGTTTACGCTCGGTGTTGCGGCATTCCTGGTAGTGCCGGCGATCCTGTCGATTTCGGCGGGCGTCACGGTGAATTACTTTCGCGGCATTTCCTCGGGCGTGACGCTGCAATGGGTAGTTCAGGTCTGGGACCTCTATGCGGACACCATCTTCCTGTCGTTTGTGATCGCGTTCGCGACCCTTGCGGTTACGCTGGTGGTCGGTGTTCCCGCGGCCTATGCGCTGCATACCAGCGGCGGCCGGCTTTCGCGGATCGTTGAAGAAATCATCACACTGCCGATCGCGGTTCCCGGTCTCGCGATCGCGCTGGGGCTGCTCTTTACCTATCAGGGTTTTGGCAGTTTCCGCCGCTCGTGGCTCTTCATTCTCAGCGGTCATGTCATCTTCACGATGCCGTTCATGGTGCGCTCCGTCATGGCGGTATTCGCAACCGTGGATGTCAAGACGCTCGACGAAGGCGCGGCGTCGCTGGGCGCATCGCCGGCGCGGCGCTTTCTCGACGTCATCGTTCCCAATGCCGTGCCGGGCATTCTGGCCGGCGCCTTGATGGTGGTCACGTTGTCGCTCGGCGAATTCAATCTGACCTGGATGCTGCATACGCCATTGACCAAGACGCTTCCAATCGGGCTTGCCGACAGCTACGCGTCGATGCGGCTGGAAGTGGCTTCGGCCTATACGCTGATTTTCTTTGTCATGATCATTCCGCTTCTTGTCGCGATGCAGATGTTTGCGGATCGAGGGCACGGCAAATGAACGTGGCGGCTGGGCATGGCGCTTCGGTGCGTATCGAGGCATGCGGCAAGACGTTTACCGACGGCACGCGCGCGCTTGAGCCTGCCACCCTCGATATCGCGCGCGGCGAAACGCTGGTCCTGCTCGGCCCCTCCGGCTGCGGAAAGACCACGATGCTTCGCATCATCGCCGGGCTCGAATTGCCCGATGCTGGCGGCAAGGTGCTCTTCGACGGCAAGGACATGACGTCGGTGCCGATCGAGAAGCGTAACGTCGGCATGGTGTTTCAGTCCTACGCGCTGTTTCCGAACATGAGCGTTGCGGACAATATCGGCTACGGGTTGAAGATCCGCGGCGTCGGCAAAAAAGAGCGGTCGGCCCGCGTGGCCGAACTGGTGGCGCTGACCAATATTACCGGGCTCGAAAATCGCCGCATCGACCAGCTCTCCGGCGGCCAGCGCCAGCGTGTCGCGCTCGCGCGCGCGGTCGCGATCCGGCCGGGCATCCTGTTGCTCGACGAGCCCTTGACCGCGCTCGACGCCGCCCTGCGCGATCGCCTGCGCGGCGAACTCAACCGCCTGCTGCGCGCGCTCGGCATCACCACGATCTATGTCACGCACGATCAAGCCGAAGCCATGGAGCTCGGTGACCGCGTCGTGGTGATGCAAAAAGGAGCGATTGCGCAGATCGGAACGCCGCGCGAGATTTATTTCGCGCCGACCAGCCGCTTCGTTGCCGAGTTTATCGGTGCCGCGAACATTATCGAAGCGCGCATCGAAAACGGCCATCTGGTGCTGCCCGGCGGCCAGCAACCGATCTGCGGTGATGCAAGCTTGCCCGCCGCGGTTGCCATGATCCGTCCGGAAACCATTGCGGTCGTTGGAGCGGCCGACGCACCGCTTTCGGGAATGATTGACAGCGTCAGTTTCATCGGCGATCGCCAGCGCATGATCATCAGCGGCGCGTCCGATAGACTTCTCACTGTCGATGCGCCAAATACGGTCAAGGCCCAGGCCGGCGAAAAGGTCGGGCTTTTGATCGCGCCGGATACCGTTCGTCTGTTGCCGCCGGAAAATTGAAGAAGGCCGATGTCGTCGAAACCAGTTCGCATTGCGCAGATTTCCGATCTCCATATCAAGCCGCCGGGATCGCTCGCCTATGGCCGCGTCGATACCGCGAAAGCACTCGAGCGCTGTGTTGCAGCCCTGAACGAGTTTAGTCCAGCGCCGGACTTCGTGGTGATCTCGGGCGATCTCGCGGACACGCCGACATCAGTGGAATATGATTATCTCAAGCGCTTGCTGGCGCCGCTCAAGCTGCCGTTCGCCGGTATTCCCGGTAATCACGATTCGCGCGAACTGATGCGGGCGGCATTCCCGCAAGCCGATTACGCGTTGGCGTCTGGGCCGTTAAACCAAAAGGTTGAAATCGGCGGGCTTGATCTGGTGCTGCTGGATTCCAGCGTGCCGGGCAAACCGCATGGCGAACTCGATGCGCCAACCTTGCAATGGCTCGACGCCACGCTGGCATCGTCCGCGGACCGGCCAGCGCTCTTGTTTCTGCATCATCCGCCGTTTGTTACCGGCATCTGGCACATGGATCGCCAGAACCTCCTGAACTCAAGCGAGCTCGCGCCGATCGTCAGGCGCCATTCGCGCGTGCGGCTCATCGCTACCGGGCACGTTCACCGCGCAACGCTGACGATGTTTGCGGGTGTGCCGACCACGATCTGCCCGGCGCCCAATCACGCGGTTGATCTCGATCTCGCGGAATTGCGGCAGCCGTCCTTCAAGGTCGAGCCGCCGGCATTCCACCTTCACACCTGGTTTCCAGGCGAAGGCTTTGGCAGCGTCGTCACCCATCACGTCCCGATCGGGAATTTTGGTGGCCCGCACCCGTTTTTTGGGCCGGATGGCAAGTTGCTGTGAGTAAAATGCTCCTAAAGGGGCAAATCTAAGAGATTGCCTTTTATTCTCGTCTAAATAGTATTAACGGGTCTTTTCAGCGGCTAGGTGAAGCCGCACAACACATAACTCGGAATTATGCGCACTCAACCGTCATATTTGCAGCGGATTAGAAAGAAGTACAACGAAATCGGGGAGGTCTGGGACAGATCTGATCGCTGGCACGCATGGAGCAAGCGACAAATTGACGAAGAGATGTTCACTATTTCACGACAATTTTCCGCGCTCAACGATGGCAGTCGTCTCGTTGTCGATGTCGGGTCCGGAGGCTATTCCTATTTCGATTCCCGATGCGGTCGCGTCGAAGTCGACATCGCCGAGGCGCGGCTCCGCCAATCGACATGGCCAGTTTGCGCGAGCGCCGAGAGTTTGCCGCTTTTGCCTGGCGTGTCGGACCTCACCATTTGCGTTGGACCCGTAATTAATTACTGTTCGCTCGAAGAGGCATTGAACGAGTTTTCTTTAGTGACGAAAAACCACGGGGTCCTTGTACTTCACGTGGAGCTTAGCAATAGTTGGGAGTTTCTCGGTTCAAAGGCATATCGAGCTGACGCCGCATTCGTCACCACCTTCTACAAGGGCGCGGAACAGTATTGGGTCTATTCCAACCAATTTGTACAGCGAATGCTCGCCGCATATGGATTCAAAATTGAAAGAACCAGATACTTTCATATTCTGTCTAGTCTAGCTTATCGCGTGTCGCGATCTCCGAATTTTTCTGCTTATTTTGCAATCGCGGACGTGCTGTTCCGGAATTTTTGGCTGGCACCTCAGGTTGCTGATAGCGCAATTTTTGTTTGCCGCCGCGTAGCAACTGAATAGTGGCCTCAAAGACTTCAAAAGCTCTTCCGCTACTTATTGCCACTATCCCTCCGAATACCGCTACTAAGGCAATCAGCATTGGTATAGCCGAGCTTGGAGAGATTTTCAGTGCGCAAATCGCGGCCCCTGCAATCGCCACAACAGCGGCAAACATCACTATATATTGCCCAACGCGGAATTCGAAGGAGCGCGACGCTAGAATGGCGGGGCTAACTATCAACGAGTCGACCTCGGGACCGTTAATTTTTATCGTGGACTGATTGCCAAGACGCGTAGCAAACTCTTGGTGCAACTCTTCTAAATAATTCTGGTAGGCTACTGTCTGCTTTCCCAAAAAGTCACGGTACCACGGAAGATAGTGCTCGAACAGTATGCCCCGAGAAATTTGCAGTAGATCCTCTCTCCTAATTCGATACAGCTTTTGACTTCCACGAAGCATCAAGACTCCGGCATACCGTGCCTCGTAGTTAACCGCCTCAATATTGGGAAGAAAATACTCAGCATGGACTTTTCCAAAGCCGACTTGGCCGAGAAGACGAACCAACTCGTTGCCGCCGGTCTGCTCTGATCCGTATTCGTTACCGTCCTCAAGTTCTACAGCAGTGAAGTCTATCTCAAGACCTAAACTCTGAATTGTGTCGTGAAGCAATTGTACAAATATGAAAAAGGCGGCCGCACCGCGTTGCTCGTTGTCTATCACCATATGGTCCACAACAACTAGCTTGGAGTGCGGGTAGTAGCCGAACATTGCAAAGCCAATAACGGTCTTCGACCGACATAAAGCCGCGAAATAAAAAATTCCTTCAGCGGTGATGGGATTGGCGATCTTCTGCCTGATTTGATTTGTCTTAGTTCGCAACAACGCCGACGTATTCTTTATGAATATTGCCAGGGCTTTATCCACGTCTGCGCGGTCGGCGGGCGTTGATCCAAGAAGTCTGAGCTCGAAGGAGGCGTTAACTCTGCGCATAATTCCGAGTTATGTGTAATTCAATCTTTCTGGCTGCCGGAGTGCGTAAAGGTTGTGCGTAGTGGAGTCGGTGGATTGCAGTTCTTAAAAGCGGCGGTTTCTTAACCGAGAACCGTTAATCCTGACTGCATAGATCGGTGGCTAAACCGTGCGAGTCGCGCGAGAAGCCCGCGTTCTCATCTTGGATGAGTGGATGGATGCAGTGCGTGCGGCAATAGACGAATTCTTGCAGTTTTGTACCAATGAGCGCCGACTCTCTCACCACACCTTACAGGCGTACTCGGCAGACTTGTCCGATTTCCGCAAATGGCTGCGGGCGGACGTCGCTATGGCAGATGTCGCTGAAGGCACGTTAAAAGAATATCTTGCTGAACTGGTCGGTAAACGAAAGCTTACCACTGCAACTGTACGTCGCCGTTTCGCGTGCCTTCGAGTGTTCTTTCGGCATGCGACCGATGCTCAGAAAACTCCAGACCCGTTCGCTAAGTGGAAGCCAAAGCTTTTGCGGCGAAAGCGGTTGCCGAGGACACTATCGCGAGGAGAAGTCTCGTCGCTGTTGTCGTCCTTCAGAGTCAAATCGGGGCTTAACCACAACCGCGTGGAAGGTTATCTTCCGACTACTGTGCGTCTCATGGTTTGCACGGGCGTGCGGGTCGGCGAGCTATGCAAGATACGGATTGAAGACGTTTCGCCGGACGGCTCGACGCTCAGAATTCAAGGAAAAGGGTCCCGGGACCGTGTTGCTTATATAGCTGATCCTGCATTAAGGACTGAGCTATACGGCCTTGTTAAAAGCCGAAGAAAGGAGGGGGGCTCCTCTGTGGCTCTGTTCTTGAATCGTCGCGGTCTACCGATCAAACCTCAATCGATACGGTCTAAGCTTCGGCGATATGCTGAACTAGAAGCCGGACTTGGGCGGCGGATCACGCCGCACATGCTTCGGCATACGGCTGCGACTCTATTGATCGAGACGGGCGTCGATATCCGCTTTGTTCAGCGAATGCTGGGACATTCCAGCATTGCTACCACCGAAATCTATACCCACGTATCAGACGAAGCTCTGAGATTAACCCTCGAGCGGGCTGACGTCCTGGCGCGGCTGACTTAAGCGGGCACGGTTGCTTGTGTCCGAATTCGGTCTAATTCGAAGACAACAGCTGTACGCCGGATGATCCCGGTTTGACTTCGATCTGGACGGTCGAGTTTCCTGGGTTCCGCTTGTTCTTTCCCAGCACGGACAGCGCGAAAGTGTCCGATCCCTTGAACCCGGGATTGGCAAAGTACCGGAAGCCGGGGCCGACCATGACGATCTTGCCGTTCTTCGGAGGCGTCATGACCGAAACATTATAGATCTGCATGTATGACCAGCGCAGGCCCTGGATACAGTCGGCGCCGGGCGCGATGGTCATCGTCCAATGAACGGTGTCACCGGTCAGTTCAAAGGGCTGTTTGTCAGGCAGACAAGTCGGCGTCGCGCTGGCCGAAGCGGTCAGCAGTAACGATAGAGCTATCGCCGCCGAAAAGCGGGCAAATATTCGCGACATGTCAGCATCCCCTTGTTAGGTCGGACGATGACGGCCGTGTGTGAACGTTCCATGAGTCGAAATGGTGTACGATTTGGCTTGGTAAAGGCGGCGTTTACAAAGATCGGTGGGTTTGGCCGCGCTGGCGCCGGAAATGTCCCGCAGGAAACCGGCCGACGCAAAGCCGGACGATCTGCGTCACGTTTCCTTCAAGTCAAACACGCGCGTTGCGTTGCCGCCAAGAATGGCCACCTTCTGCTTGTCGGTGAGCGACGTTGTAGCGAAGACGTGGTCGACCGGATGCTGCTCCCAGGGAATTGGATGATCGGTACCGAGCATGATCTGGCTGGCCCCGACCTGTGCTGCCAGATGCCGCAATCCCTCCGGGGTGAACACCATGGCGTCGAAATAGAGCTGATTCAGATATTCGGAAGGCTTCTTTTTCAGCGTGATGTTTGAATCGCAATTTTGCGGCGACACGAAACAGGCATGGTCGCTACGCTCAGCGTAGGAACCGAGATACCCGCCTCCATGTGCCGCGAGGATTTTCAGGCCGGGGAAGCGGTCCAGCGTTCCTTCGAAGATCAGATGTTGCAGAGCGATCGTGGTGTCGAGCGGATTGCCGATCGTATTCGACAGCCAGCCGTTACCTTTGAAGCGTGACGCGAGTTGCGGCGTGCTTTGCGGATGGATGAAGAGAACCGCGCCGAGTTCTTCGGCCTTGGCCCATACAGGGTGAAATTTTGTATCGGAGAAGTCGGTCCCGGCCACGCTGCCGCCGATGGCCGCGCCAAGCAATCCCTGCTTCTTGACCGCGTTCTCAAGCTGATGAACCGCGAGATCGGGAAATTGCAGCGCCAGCGACGCGAAGGCCCCGAACCGGTCCGGACGCGATGCACATAGTTCAGCCAGCTTCTCGTTCTGTAGATTGACGATCGCCTCGACCGTATCGCGATCCTTGCCGTACCAAAAAGGATTGATCGACAGAATCTCCATATCGATCGCCATCGCGTCCATCTCTTTGAGACGCTGCTCGATGACAATGAAGTGCTCGGGAACTCCTTTGACCGGCGGCAAAACCTTGCTGGCCTCATCGCCCATCAGATCAATGGCTTCATGGAAATAGCAATGAGCGTGAACGTCGATGGTCCTAACGCGCTTGCCGTCGACCTTGACCGGAAGGCGTGCCGTCCCCGGTTGAGCGCGGGCGGCATCCAGCATGCCGCAACTGCAAAACGCAATTCCGGTCGCAGCCGCGCCCTTCAAGAAATTTCTTCGGGTGGTCATTCTCGTGCTCCCTGGCGCGCGGCCAACGTTTCCTGTGGCCGGCGACCGATAGGCCGGCAAGATTTTCTTGTTTCTTCATCGCGCACATTGCCAAGCGGGAGGGGATAGAGCAATCATGCCCAAAAAAGATCCTGCTCGGAAACGCCATCTAGAAGGAGAGGCTTGGGATGCGCTTGCTGCACTCGCTCGTCCCGGCGCTCGCGCTGCTTGTCAGTTCCAGTGCGAATGCGCAGTCGGTCTATCCTGACCGGCCTATCCGGATGATCGTGCCATTGGCGGCGGCGAGCGCGGTCGATGTCGCGGCGCGCATCGTGACGCAGAAGATGGCCGATAACATGGGCCAGCAAATCGTCATCATCAACCAGCCGGGCGCCTCGGGGCTGATTGGTGCAGAGCAGGTCGCAAGGGCGGAGCCGGACGGCTACACGATTGGCGGGTTCAATGACAGCATCATGACCATGGTGCCCAACCTGCAATCCAAAATGCGTTGGGACATCCTGAAGGATTTCGAGCCGGTATCGCTTGTCGCCACGGTGGAGTGGGGGCTGATCGCCAGCAACCAGACCAGCTACAAGACCGCGGCGGATCTGATCGCCGCCGCAAAGGCGGCGCCGGGCAAGATCGACTACGGTTCGGGAGGGCCAGGCAGCCCGCAGCATCTGGCGATGGCGATGTTTGCATCCGAGGCCGGGATATCGCTGACCCATGTGCCCTACAAGGGTGCGACACAGGCTGCGACCGATGTTGCGGGCGGCCAAATCCCCGTTGCCTTTCAGGGGCTGGGGACTGTCGCCGCGCTGGTGCGCGGTCACCAGGTCAAGCTGCTCGGTGTCTCTACCGAGCAAAGGTTGCCACAGTTTCCCGACGTGCCCACTGTTTCGGAATCAGGTCTGCCCGGCTTCCTGTTCAATTCGTGGTTTGCAATCCTGACCCCGGCAGGCACGCCAAAAGACATCGTCGACCGGCTGCACGCGGAAGTTATCAAGGCGCTCGCGGATCCGGAAGTTCGCCGCAAGCTGGAGGAGGTGGGTCTCGCGGCGCGCGGCAGCTCGCCTGAGGAACTGGGCGCCTTGACGCGTGATCAACTCGCCAAATATGCACGCGTGATCAAGGAAATGGGTATTGTTAACGAGTAAGGCATTTGCGACATTGAGGCGGTGACCCCGAACGCATGCGCCGCCCCCCGGGTGGTGTGCCAATATAGCGTCAACCGAGGGTCGCAATTTTCCCTAGCAACTCGTTGAAACTTTAGCGAAAATCCAGTCCCTTTGTTGCTGTGCGCACGATGCTGGCGTATACCTATGCGGCGGATTGAGAACTCTCATCGGCCACGCCTGTGATCGCTCGATGATGGAAGACGCAACTCGTCAAATGACAGTGACAAGCGTTCCCCACGACAAAAAGGTTGAGCTGCGGTCAGCTGCCCGCAGCACGCTGTCGGTCCTGCGCGCGCATCCGTTTTTTTTGCGATCTCGAGCCGGAAGCGCTCGACCAGCTCTGCCGCTACGCCAAGCATTCGACGTTGAAACGGGGAGCCACGATCTTTTCCAAGGGCGATCCCGGCAACAGTTTGTTTGCGGTGATCAGCGGCACGGTGAAGATCAGCATCTCCTCCGCCGACGGCCGCAGCGCGATTTTGAATCTGATCGGCGCCGGCGAGCCTTTCGGTGAAATCGCGGTGCTGGATGGGCAGGTCCGGACAGCCGATGCCATCGCGAATACCAGTTGCGAGATTTTGGCGATCGACCGTCGCGATTTTCTTCCTTTCGTGGCAAGCCATCCGGCGCTCAGCATGAAAATCATCGAGCTGCTTTGCACGCGGCTGCGGTGGACCAGCGACCAGGTCGAACAGGTCATTCTTCAGAATTTGCCGGGCCGGCTTGCCGGTGCGCTCATTCGCCTGACGGAGAAGTACAAGCTCGCGCCGGCCGGCCGAACGATCGCCATTACGCAACAGGAAATCAGCGAAATGGTCGGCATGACCCGCGAAAGCATCAACAAGCAGTTGCGGGTCTGGGCGGCACGAAACTGGGTACGCCTCGAACACGGGGCCATCGTTGTGCTCGATACCGCGCCGCTTCTGGCATTGGCCGAAGCAGGATCGGCGGGCGAGGGCGACTAGAGCTTTTCGGTTCTGAGTGAATCAGAAAATGCCGGAGCGCGGGGGAACGCGTGTCGTATGCCGGCCGGTGCCAGCTCACTTCCAGATGTTTATCGCCGCCAATGTGATGCAGCTAACATTCGTTTGAGCCGCTTTGCGCTAGTCCACGGTGAGGCAGATCCATTCCGTGGAGGCTACCATGCACGGCTCATTCGATCCAAGAGACGAAAACCAGGACCGTACCGAGCGGAGCTGGAGCGTCGGATTTTTTGCATTGCCGGTGCTTCTCGTGATCGCGCTGGTCGGGTTGGCGATCACCCAACCTTTGGCATCAAGCTGGATCTCTGAGGCCGTGCAGGCCGAGTTCGGCCCACCGCGAACGGCTCCGACACAGCTCGCGCGACCGGACACGCCAATCCGAACCGTCAAAGTCCACTGACGCATTCGGCCCGTTGTGTCGCATCGATGGGGTTGCGTGCACGCTTCATCCATCGATGATTGCAACGGCCCGGGTCCAGCCGGCCGAAGCCCGCTCGATCTTGACCGGGAAGCACGACACCGTGAATCCGGTCGAGGGCAAGAGCTCCAGATTGTGCAGTTTTTCGATGTGGCAGTAGCCGATGTGGCGTCCGGCCTTGTGGCCTTCCCAGATCAGGCTGGCATCGCCGGTCTCGGCGAATTTCTTCGCGGTGTAGACAAATGGCGCGTCCCAGCTCCAGCCATCGATGCCGGTGAGGCGCACGCCGCGCTCCAGCAGATACATCGTGGCTTCGTAGCCATGCCGCAGCCTGAATTGACATAATCCTGCCGGCCGTATTTGGCGCCGGCGCTGGTGTTGACCACGACGATCTCGAGCGGCGACAGCGTGTGGCCGATGCGCTTGAGTTCGTTTTCGACATCCTTGGCAGTTGCGACATAGCCGTCGGGAAAATGACGGAAGTCCAGCTTCCACCGCGGGCTGCAGACACCACTCCAGCGGCACCTCGTCGATGGTCCATGACCGCTCGCCACGATTCATCGTTGGGTGATAGTGATAGGGCGCGTCGAGATGCGTGCCGTTATGGGTCGAAAGCTCCACGGTTTCCATCGCCCCAGCCCTGTCCATCGGGCAGATCTTCCGCCTTCAGGCCTTCGAAGAAGCCCAGCATCCGTGGCAGACTCTTCTGATGGTCGTTGTACTGAATGACCGGATGGATGCCCGGCGGATCGGCCGGCACGTCGTTTTGCAGTGGCACGGAAATATCGATCAGCTTTCGCGCCATGGCGCTTCCCTCCCGGTGTTTTCGTTTTCTGCTACCGGTATTCTGAAAGCCACGTTTCATTGGGTGTCAAGCGCTTCGGCCGCGGACGAGTGGCCAGCGCATGTCCTCGTGACGGCAAGCGCAATACTTGGCCTTCGTCCGCCTTGGCGCGGGTGACGGCCTCAAGTCAGGCTGTCGCGCCAGATCCGAGAGGTGTTACCACAGACGTTGTGAAAACTGACGGCCTCGACAAGCCATGGCTGGCCGTCGGTGCTGCGAATTCCCAAAGTCCGCATTCTGCTTCCGCGAAACCATTGTCACGGTAGAGATTACGTGCGGGGATGTTGCGCGGTGTTGGGATTATTCGCCCGCGCAGGGGGGACCGATGAATCCTTCATTTCATCCAGAATATGGCGCAGGAAGGTATGCTCGATGCCCATTCCCAGCGCGCGGCAACTGACCGCGAACCCGACGATCTCGTGGTCGACAATGACGGCGGCGCCTACCATCCCGTGGTCTCCCAAGCGTCCGACACGTCGATCGCAAAGAGCAGCGCGTTCGGGTTTCCGACCAGCGCGGCCAATTCGCTCGAGGAGAATTTTCTGCCTGTTGTATTGTACTGAGTCGTGCGCTGAAACAGTTCTTCGACCCTTGCCAATTTCGTTGAGGTCGAGGTCAGGCGTTCGATCCGGCATTGAATCTGAAGCGATTCGATATATTGCGCCTCTCCGACAATTTCGGCTCGCAGATGCTGCCTTGCGATCTGCGCCTTGACCAGCGCGCTGCGCGCCGTCGCCTCCGCGGTAATGGTCGGTATCTGTAAACGCGGATCGTTGAGCAGACGCCTGCGCAGGCCGAAGGGATCCTCACCCCAGACCTCCACCTCCGGCAATCGCTGCCGGACGCGGTCGCGTTCAACGGGACTGTCGTCGATGAACAGGAATGTGTCGAGCCCGAAGCCCAATTCCTCCGCTATCGAGCGGATATTGTCGACCTTATTGTTCCAGTTGATGCGTAATGTCACGAAGTCATCAGGCTTGAGCAATCGCTGTGTCGGGTAATGGTCAGGATATTTCCATAACTCGCGCACAGTCGCCTCGTCGTTCTTGCTGACGCAGGCGAGCACGAAGCCGCGCTTCTTGAGACACAGCAGCGCTTCATGCAGGCCGAAATAGAGCCCGATAAAGGAGAACGCGCCGCTGATTTGCGGCGTCCATGCAAATGGACTGCCGGTTTCTGCAAGCACACCCGGCCACAAGGTGCCATCAAGATCCAGAATAACGCATTTCTTGCGCCCGATTCCCGTTACGGTGACCAGTGTATCGATATGCTTCTCCGCTACAACCGTCTCACGGCAGTAAGGGTCACCACCAACGGCGTGGGCCAGCGGAGCTGTATCCGGGAAGATATCGTGGACGGCAGCCTTTTCACTTTCCGGCCGCTGCAGCATCCACCCCGGCGAACCGAAATGGGTGAATCCCACCTGTCCATCGTCGAGCAGCCTTTCAGAGCCCACCGCGGCCAGAGCGGCGGCTATGTCGACCACGTAAACGTCAGAAAAGGCGTTCGCGGAGTTCGGCAAGGGCAACATTCGTCAGCCGGAACCGGGTACGGTGTCCCTTCACGCCTCGTTCTGCAAGTCCCAGCGGCTGCACTGTCGGTTCAGGCAGATTATCGATCAGGATGGGGGCGGATGTCAGCTCGCGGAGCTTGGTTAGAAGCTCGGTGGCATGAGCAATGTAGGCGGCATGAGGATTAAAGCCGTTGGCGAGGTCTTCGGCGACAAGATGTCGAGCCCGCAACGCGCCGATCAACACGGCGTCGTGCTTGTGCTCGCTTGCAAAACGAATGTCGTCGGGGAACGTCGCCGATACACGCAAATCGACGTTTCGGCGCGCCGCCTCCCGGCGCAGAAAATCAGCTTCCATCTGGATGTCGCAATCGCCGAACAGAATGATGTCGACGCGTTTGCGGGCTTCGCTGAAATCGTCAAGGCCATAGGAAGCGCCGACGGCCCAATAAGGTTCCGCTCCTTCCTTCAAATCGCGGCGATAGCGATCGATAATTTCAGCAGGATCGCGTCCATGGCTGGAGGCGAGCTTGGCGCCGACCGCAGCCAATTCTTCCTCCGGAGTCTTCTCGGTCAGAATTTCACGCGACAGCAATTCCATGACCGAGCGTTCGACGGCATCGCGCAACATCGCTGGCGGGTCGCCGGTATTCGGAAGCAAGGCCGTCATGGCATCGCAATCTTCTGGAATGCGCCGGGGTTCAGCAAAATATTCCACAAGCGCGCTGATATCGCGATCGGCTGGCAAGCGCATATGGCTGATCGCATGGACGATCAACGTGCGGTCCTTGCTAACAGGCAACTGATGAACGAAGCGAGAGCGGCGCAAAATCATGTTTGAACGTTCCGGGATACAAATCGCAGTAGCCGGCGATTCAGCCGTTGCGGCTGCACAGAAGTGGAAAGCTACTCGCTACGCAACGTGTGTCATTTGGTGCAACTCGGCGTCCTCCGGGAACAAGCGGTCCTGATCCCCAAGGTATTGTCTCTCGCCGATATGCAGCCTTGAATTATTGGCTTCACGTTTCTGCGCGTCTTCCTCTCCGTAGAGGAACGCCAGGAACGCGTAACGTTTCCCGCGAGTGATCTTCGTCACCTGATGAAGCGCGCCGCATGAAAACACGAGGGCACCGCCATCCGGCGGCCGGTAGACCTTGCGGCCAAACTCCGGAAACATCAGATCGCACCCGTCGAAGTCGCTGTTAAGATTGATCGAGACGGCGAAGCGCCGATGTTGCGCCCCGGCATTGAGGTTGTCGATGGCGGTGGAAATGGCCGCCGACCTCGCTGTCGTAGCAAGCGACGATGTAACGGTCCATTCGCGTAACCTGAAACTGAAAATATCGCTCTATCTCGGGAAGCAGTCGGCGCACGATCTGGTTGCGTATGAGATCGCGAATTTCGGGCACTGCCAGGATGACATCGCTGCGACGCTTGAGCCTCCAATCCGACAGTGTCGTGGTCTTGCCGGCAATGTCGAATTGAAAGCCGGAGTCCTCGCCACCTTGCTGTTCGTAGAACTGGATCAGAAAATCGCA